>PMKG01000226.1:3407-12280 GCA_003157675.1 Acidobacteriota bacterium | reverse complement strand
GCGGCCGGCGGTATCCACGATCACGACGTCGAACCCGAGATTCCTCGCCTCGAC
The DNA here is from genome assembly GCA_003157675.1 of Acidobacteriota bacterium. GTDB lineage: Bacteria > Acidobacteriota > Vicinamibacteria > Vicinamibacterales > Fen-181 > FEN-299. The sequence continues at coordinate 12,226 of PMKG01000226.1, read as the reverse complement.
GAGGGCGTCACCGGCGCGCCGCACCGGGTCCATCTGGCCCGCCGGGTCGAATACGCGGAGCGCCGCCTTCTGGCCGAGCACGTTCAGCTGCTGGATCGCCGCCGGCCGCCTGACGTCGGTCGACACGAGAATCGGATGCTTCCCCTGCTTCGCCAGCCACGTCCCGAGCTTCCCCGCGGTCGTCGTCTTGCCCGAGCCCTGAAGGCCGAGCAGCAGGATGACGCGCGGCGAGGTGGACGTGGGCCGCAGCCCTCCTCCGCCGTCGCCGAACAGCGCGATCATCTCGTCGCGCACGATCTTGACGACCTGCTGCGACGGCGCAAGGCTGCGCAGCACGTCTTCACCCATCGCGCGGTCCCGCACGCGATCGATGAACGCCTTGACGACCTTGAAGTTGACGTCGGCCTCGAGCANNGCAGCGCCATGCGGATTTCACGCAGCGCCGTCTCGACGGTCGCCTCCGTCAGCCGCGTCTCTCCGCGGAGAGACCGGAAGACGTCCTGGAGGCGATCGCTCAGAGTATCGAACATGACGCCGGCCGCCGAGACACACGTGCCCTAACCCCATGTCGGGCAAACCCTTATCGTAGTCTGGGGAGGACCGGTTGTCAATTGCTCCCGGGGCGGCTGACGACTGACGGCATCGTCAAGCACGACAGCGCAATCCGGCCTTCAGCCGTCGGCCGTCAGCCGTCAGCCCGCCGTGCCGCCCCAACCCGGGCCAAACCGGGTCCCGTGCGGATTCTCCTTGCTCGGAACGGGTGGGACCCGTAGGATCCGGGACGAAGTTACACAGAACCGGGAGCGTCCATGGCGCGATGGAGCGATGCGGTCGTGGCCCTGATCGAAGAACAGGGCGTCACCCAGGTCGAGTTGGCCCGACTCGCCGGCCTGCACCCCGACACGGTCAGCCACGTGATCCACGGCGGTCACTGCTCCACCGAGACCCTCGAAAAGCTCTCCGCTGCGCTGGGCGTGGACGTCGGGGAACTGTTCGGCCCGCCGGCCGATGAGCGAACCGCCGCGCTTCAGCGGGACCGGATCGTCGGTGCCGTGCTGAGGGAGTTGTCGGCCGCGGTCTCGACGGCCGTCTCTCAGGAGCTGGCCGAACGGCAGAAGCGCCGGGTGCCGAAGAAGCGCGACATCGAGGTCAAGCTGCCGTTCTCGGACGGGGTCTAGGGCGGCTCACGGCTTACGGCGGGCACGCTACCACTTCTCTTCGAAGAGCGCGTCGACGTACTCCGCGGCCGAGAACGGCACGAGGTCGTCGATCGCTTCGCCGACACCGACGTAGCGGATCGGAAGGCGGAGGTCGTGCGCGATCGCGACGGCCACTCCGCCCTTGGCCGTGCCGTCCAGTTTCGCCAGCACGATGCCGTTCACCCCCGCCACGCTGGTGAACTCGCGTGCTTGCGACAGCCCGTTCTGCCCCACCGTGGCGTCGAGCACGAGCAGCACGTCGTGCGGCGCGCCGGGCACTTCCCGGCCGGCGATGCGACGGATCTTCTCGAGCTCGTTCATCAGGTTCACGCGCGTGTGGATCCGCCCCGCCGTGTCGATCAGGATCGGGTCGCGACCGCGGGCCTTGCCCGACGACACGGCGTCGAACACCACCGCCGCCGGGTCGGCTCCCTCCTTGGCGCGGACGATGTCCACGCCGGCGCGGCAGGCCCAGATCTCGAGCTGCTCGACGGCCGCCGCGCGGAACGTGTCGGCCGCGCACACGAGCGGCGTCGCACCCGATTTCCTGTAGAGGTTCGCCAGCTTGCCGACGGTGGTCGTCTTGCCTGTGCCGTTGACGCCGACGACCAGCACGACGCGGGGCGGCGCGGATTCGGCCGGCGAGGATGGCCGCTCCTCCACGCTGTCGAACACCGATCTGATTTCCTGCTTCACCAAATCGCGCAAGGATTCTCCGTGGCGCGCGCGAGCCCTGACGGCGGCGACGATGCGGCTGGTGGCGGGAAGGCCGACGTCGGCCGAGATCAGCAGCTCCTCGAGCGCGTCGAGCGTCGCGACGTCGACCTCGCGCATCCGGCGCTCAGGCGCGTCGGCGCGCTGAACGATCGCGTCGAACCGCTGGACGATTTGCTGGGTGGTGCGGGAGAGGCTGTCACGAATCCGACCGAACACGCTCATCCGCGGATCTTATCATCGACCGTCGACCTCGACCCGCTGCGGGCGCAGCATCAGAGCCTCGGCCGCCGCGCGCGGATCCTTGCCTTGCTCGAGCACCTCGGCCATCTGCGCCGTGATCGGCAGCTCGACGCCGTGACGCGCGCCGAGCGCCAGGGCGGCGCTCGTCGTCTTCACCCCCTCGGCCACCATCGTCATCGTACCGAGGATCTCGCGAGGGCTCCGGCCGCGTCCGAGCTCGATGCCGAACTGCCGGTTGCGGCTCAGGCTGCCGGTGCACGTGAGCACCAAATCGCCGAGGCCCGACAGCCCGGCCAGCGTCTCGCGCCGCCCGCCGAGCGCGTGCGCGAGGCGCGAGATCTCGGCCAGGCCGCGCGTGATCAGGCCCGCCATGGCGTTGTGTCCGAGCCCCAGGCCTTCGACGACGCCCGCGGCGATCGCGATGACGTTCTTCAACGCGGCGCCGATCTCCACCCCCACGACGTCGTCGGTCGTGTAGAGGCGGAAGGCACGCCCGCGGAACTCGGACTGCACGAGTTCGGCGGCGGTCTGATCGGTCGACGCCGCGCACACGGCGGTCGGCAGCCCGAGCGCGACCTCGCGCGCGAAGCTCGGTCCCGAGAGCACGACGACCGCGCGGCGCGGACCGAGCTCCTGACTGATCACTTCCGAGGGTCTCAGGAGCGTCTCCACCTCGAGGCCCTTGGTCGCGCTGACGATGGTCGCGGACTCGGCCATGGCGAACGCCGCCTGGCGGACGACGTGGCGCGTGCCGTGCGACGGCGTGACCACGACCACGAGATCGACGCCGGAGACGGCCTCCTCGACCGCCTCGCAGGGAGTGACCGCTTCCGGCAGGCGAATCCCGGGCAGGAACAGGTGGTTGACCCGTTCGGATCGGATCCCGCCCACCACGTCGGCCTCCCGGGCCCACAGCCGGACGTCGTGGCCGACGCGCGCCAGGTGCACGGCGAGGGCCGTGCCCCAACTGCCCGATCCGAGGATCGCGAGATCTCTCATGACGGCTGATGATACCCGAGCCGGGCCGTGGCGATCACGGAATAGGTCGCCCCGCGCGGGGACAGCCGGCTCTCGAAGAGCGTGACGTGATCCACGCGGCAGCGGGCCTCGCGGACGAGGGACGCGTCGGCGAGCGCGTCCTTCAGGCGCGGACCGAGGGGAGCCTTGATGCGGCCGAGCGTCAGGTGGGCGCTGAACGGGCGGCGCTCGAGCGGCACGCCCAGCCCCTCGAGGCGCCGGCCGACTTCGCCGTGCACGGCTGCCAGGTCGCCGGCCCCCTCGGCGACGCCGAGCCAGATGACGCGCGGCGGGCCCGCGGAAGGAAAGGTCCCGAGGCCCGCGAGCGCCAGGTCGAACGGTGCGGTGGAGAGCGGCGCGCTCACTCGATCGGCCACGGCGCGGGCGGTCGGCTCGTCCACCTCACCCAGGAAGTGCAGCGTGAAATGCAGGTTTTCCGGCGCCACCCAGCCGATGCCACGCCGGATGCCCTGCCGGTCGAGCGCGGCAGCCAGCGTCCGGGCGGTGTCGGCGGCCGCCCGCCGCACCGCCTCGTCGAGTTCCACGGCGAGAAACAGGCGCACGTCGCTCCTCCAGTTCCGGGGCCAGCTCAGGCGCCCGGCGCGGGCAGGAACTCTTCCATCGCCCGCCGCACCATGTCGAGCGAGGCCTGCGAGGCCTGGAACTTCACCTGGGCGCGCACGCCGAGAAAGAGGAACCGTCGCACGCGCGTGCCGCCCGGGAATGCAACCGCCACGACCACCGTGCCGACCGGCTTCCGCGCGGAGCCGCCGCCGGGACCGGCGATGCCGGTGACCGCCACGGCCACCTCCACGCCCGCCCGTTCGCGCATGCCGACGGCCATCGCCACGCCGACTTCCTCGCTCACCGCCCCGTGCAGGCGGATCGACTCCTCGGACACGCCAAGCAGCTCGGTCTTCGCGAGGTTGCTGTAACAGACCACGCCGCGCTCGACGTAGTCGGAGCTTCCAGGCACGTCGGTGAGGCGCGAGGCCACCAGCCCGCCTGTGCAGGACTCGGCCGTGGCGATGCGCCAGAACCTGGCCCGCAGCATCTCGCCGACCACCTGCTCGAGCGAGCGCCCGTCGTCGCTGAACACGTCCGTGCCGAGCGCGGGGAGCATCGCGGCGGTCGCCCGATCGAGCACGACCTTTCCCTCGTCCTCGCTTGACGTGCGGACCGACAGGTGCAGCTCGATCTGTCCCGGCGCCGCGAGGATGCTCGTGGAGACCGGCGGGGCCCATGCCGCCCACGTCGAGTAGATCGGCTGCGCCACCTCTTCGACCTCCGACTCGGTCCGGCCCGCGATGCCAATCACCCGGCGGTACACCCGGGCGCTGCCGCACAGCGGCGCCAGGCGTTCGTCGAGCGCCGCCACGAGCATCGGCTGCATTTCCCGCGGCGGGCCGGGCAGCAGTACGACGCGCCGACCGGCGCGCTCGATCCACTGTCCCGGGGCGGTGCCGTTCGGATTGGCCAGCACCGACGCGCCGGCGAGCACCTGCCCCTGCACGCGGTTGACCTCCGGCATCTCGAGGCCGCGCCGCGCGAAGCGTGCACGGATCCGCTCGACAATCGCGGGGTCTTCGCGGAGCGTCAGGCCAAGGGCGTCGGAGACCGCCTGGCGGGTGACGTCGTCGTCGGTCGGCCCCAGGCCGCCGGTGAGCACCAGCAGGTCCGCCCGGCCCAGGTTCTCCCGGATGGCGGCGGCGAGATCATCACGCCGATCGCCGACGATGAGCTTGGCGACGACCTCGATCCCGAGCTCGTTGAGCCTGGCCGTGACGAACAGGGAGTTGGTGTCGGCGCGCAGTGGGGTGAGCAGCTCGCTGCCCACGGCAATGACGATGGCGCGGCGTGGCGGCGACGAGGAGTCGGTCATCTGCTCTTCAGCGTAGCAGGAGAACGCCGTCGCGGGCGACGCCGGCTCCGCGCGCGGTCTCAGCGAAGGGTCGGCGCGATCAGAAGAACGAGGCGAAGGGCCAGATTGCCGTAGATTCCCGCGACCGCGTCGTCGGCCATGATCCCGAGACCGCCGTGGAGGCGTTCGCACTGCCGGGCCGGGAAGGGCTTCACGATGTCGAAGGCCCGGAACAACAGGAACCCGACGACGGCACCCTTCCAGGTCACCGGGATGAGCCACAGCGTCATCAGCATGCCGATGACTTCGTCGACGACGACGGCGCCGGGGTCGGTGCGGCCGTAGTGTCGCTCGGCCACCGTGCCGGCCCAGCAGCCGAGGACGAACAACGCGACGATCGCGCCAAGATCGACGTAGGGGACGACGGCAGGCGGCGCGAGGTAGCGGAGGGAGGCATACAACGCCAGCCCGGCGGCCGAACCGGCCGTGCCTGGCGCGATCGGAAAGTGGCCGACGTACCCGAAGGTCGCCAGCAGCAGCGCGAGTCGCTTCATGGAGTCGGGCTCAGCCTCCCTCCGGGCCTACGGCGTGCCGGCGTGCACGACGCGCGTCCCGGACAGGCGATCGTGGAGCCCGCGGTGGGTTCGATCGAAGACCGCGGGCAGCAGGCCGAGCCCGACGGGCAGCGCGCTCAACAGGAACGACACCACGCGCACGAGCGAGCGGCCGACCGTGAGCGGCGCGTCCCCCGTCGGCACGACCCTCAGGTGGAACGCCATCTTGCCGAGCGTCTGGCCGCCGGCCGCGGTGAACATCGCGAGGTAGCCGCCATTGAGCAACAGCAGAAACGCGGCGAGCGGCACCGCGGGCAGCAGCAGGATGTCACCGGTCTGCAGCCGGCTGACACGGAGTGTGAAATAGACGACCGACAGGTCGAGCCCGATGAGCATCAGCCAGTCGAGCGCAGCCGCTCCGAGTCGGGCGCTCACGCCCGCTGCCTCGTCCGCGTCCGTCGCCGGTTCGGGCGCTGACGCCCTGGCCGTGAGGCCCAGCGTCGTGAACGAAGGCGAGCCCAGCGGCAGACCTGGATCGGGCCGGGGCTCGGCGGTGCGGGGCGCGACCGACCCGCGGACGCGAGACGGCGTCGGTGTCGACCGGCGGACGGCGAGCGGCGCGCTCGGCCCCGTCGGGCGCACGAGCGGCACTTCGCCGAAGAACCCGTCGCTGAACAACGGCATCTCGCTCGTCGCGGCAGACGGGATGCCGGGATCGAACGCCGGATCCTTCACGCGCTCGGCGTCAGCCGGACGTCCGGGGCCGCGAGACGGGCGGCTGGCCGCGCCGAGGTCGAAATCCGCCAGCGGCGCCGCCGGCTCCGGCGGACGCAGCGGCAGGTCGCTCGCGGCTTCGGCCGAGTGGACGAGCGAGAAATCAAAACCACAGTTGCGGCAGCGAACCGTGGAGTCGAACGCAATGTAATTGCACTTCGGACATTTCATGGGTCGCCGTCCACAGACGAGCCGGAGCGGGGCCGACCGGGCGCGGTCGGTTTGGAGATGGCCCCGGGGATTATCAAGCAAACATCGGGGCCAGTCAAACGCGCCGCGCGCTCATTCGCCAGCGTCGAGCAGCTCTTCGATCTGCTTGCGGAATTCACCGACATCGCGGAAATTCCGGTAGACGGAGGCGAACCGCACGTAGGCCACTTCGTCGAGGTCCTTGAGCGCCTGCATGACGGACAGGCCCACTTCGGCGGTGGCGATCTCCTTCTCGGGCCGCTCCTGCAGCGTCGCCTCCACGCGGTCGGCGATCTTCTCGAGGGCCGACACGCTGACTGGGCGCTTCTCGCAGGCCTTCAGCATTCCCGCGACGAGCTTCTGGCGCTCGAAGCGCTCGCGGCTGCCGTCCTTCTTCACCACCATGGGCAGAATCTCGTCGATGCGCTCGTAGCTCGTGAAGCGACGGCCGCAGTCGAGGCACTCCCGGCGGCGGCGAATGACTTCGCCCTCCTTGCCCTCGCGCGAATCGACCACCTTGTCGCCCAGATGACTGCAGTAGGGACACTTCACCGCGTCTCCTCCTCCGCCGCGCCCGGCGGTGTCGCCAGGCGCCGCATCCTGCCCAGAGTCAGCCCTTCGCCGACCATGAACGCCAGGCCGACGAGCGTCACCGGCACGAACGAGATCGCGTGCAGCACGATGGCCGCGCCGACCGCCTTCTCCGTCGACGCATGGAAGAACGACGTGACGGCGATCCGGTAGAACTCGTGAAACCCGCCGATCGCGCCCGGCGTGGGCACCGCCACGCCGACCACGAGCAGCGTCATCACCAGGAACGACCCGACATACCCCACATCGACCGCGAAGGCCCGCGACACCAGCCAGATCCCGCACGCAATCGACAGCCACAGCGGGAACGACAGCGCGGAGACCATCAGCCACTGCTTCGGCCGACGAACCGCGCCCAGCCCCACGACAAAGGTCTGGGCCAGACCCTCCACCGACTTCGCGAGACGCGCCGGCAGCCGACGCTCCACGGCCGCCGAGATCCGCCCGATGGCCTCCGGGTGCCCGGCGAGCACGAAGAACCCCACGAGCAGCGCGAGCGTTCCGCCGGCGGCCGTCAGCCCGCCGACCTGAACGGCGCGAAAGACGCCCGGGGCCGAACGCGCGAGCGCGGGGTCGGCCGTCAGCAGGAAGACCGCGAACAGCACGAGCACGGCCGCCATGTCGAACACCCGCTCGAGCACGACGGTGGCGAACGCGGCCGTCGCCTTCACGTTCTCGTGCTGCGACAGCACGTAGGGACGGATGAACTCCCCGGCGCGCGCGGGCAGCAGGAAGTTGGCCGCAAAGCCGATCACCGTCGCGCGAAAGGCGTTCATGAAGCGCGTCGGCCCGAGGCCCGCGAGCAGGTACTGCCACCGGATCGTCCGCAGCGCGTAAGTCAGGAGCGTGGTGCTGATCGCGAGCGCCAGCAGACCGACGCGCCCGCGACCGAGCTCGGCCCACACCCCGGCGAGATTGACGCCGTGCAGGAACCACGCGAGCAGGATCAGCGCGAGCGCGACGACGATGACGCTTCGCAGGTGTGCGCGCATCCGAGGGTCCGCACTCTACTATAAGATCCGACCCAAGTCTATGGAGCAGCGTCACTTACTGTCAGACTTCACCACGGTGTCGCCGGCCTACGGCCCCCCGGCTCTTGCGGGCCGGCCCGCCGCCCCGTTAATATGACTCCCCCGGATCTCGGCGGCGGCCGTTCGACCCGTGCCAGGCACCTGGTGAGGATCCGCCCATGACGTTACCCGCGCCTCTGCTCGCCACTTCGTTTCCCGGACTCGCTCCCCTTCGCAGTGGCAAGGTCCGCGACCTCTACGATGCCGGGGAGGACCTCCTCATCGTCGCGACCGACCGCATCTCGGCCTTCGACTATGTGCTGGGGTCCGGCATTCCCGACAAGGGAAAGGTGCTGACGCAACTGTCGGCCTTCTGGTTCGACCGCACGCGCGACGTGGTGCCCAATCACGTGCGCTCGGTCGATCCGGCGGACTTCCCCGCGGCGCTTCGCCGGCACGCCGACGTGCTCGGCGGCCGGTCGATGCTGGTCCGGCGGACGACGCCGATCCCGATCGAGTGCGTCGTGCGGGGCTATCTCGTCGGGTCCGGATGGGCGGAGTACCGGAAGACCGGCACGGTCTGCGGGATGGCGCTGCCAGCCGGGCTGCGCGAGGCCGACCGGCTGCCCGAGCCGATCTTCACGCCGTCGACGAAGGCCGAGATCGG
>PMKG01000226.1:0-3332 GCA_003157675.1 Acidobacteriota bacterium | reverse complement strand
CTGGCCGGCCGACCAGTACGCGCCGGGCGGAGCCCAGCCGAGCTTCGACAAACAGTACGTGCGGGACTACCTCGAGCAGATCAAGTGGAACAAGCAGCCGCCGGTGCCGTCACTTCCCGACGAGGTGATTGTCCGGACGCGCGAGAAATACGTCGAGGCGTTGCGGCGGCTGGCTGGCCACGGCGTCGACGAGCGGGGTTGATGTGCGCGATCGTCTCGAACGCCTGATCGTCGACAAGGTCGAAGGCGGCATCCTGTTCGAGGACGCGGTGGGCGTGTTCGAGCGCACCTTCATCGTGCGAGTGCTCGAGCGGGCCGGCGGCAACGTGACCGCCGCCGCGCGGGAGCTGCGCATCCACCGCAACACGCTCAGCAGGAAGATGGAAGAACTGAAGATCAGGAAGAAATAAGGCGCTTCCACCTCACCGTCCCGTCCTTCCGATCCTCCAGCACGATCCCCATCGCCTTGAGCTCATCCCGCAACCGGTCGGCCTCGGCCCAGTTCCTGGCCGCCTTGGCCTGGCGTCGGGCCAGGATGAGCGCCTCGATCTCGGCATCGGGCGTTTCGTGCGCCTGGCGCGGCCACGCAGCGAAGATTCGGTCCGCTTCGTCGAGCAGCGCGACAACCTCGTCACGCTCCCCCCGCGTCAGCGGCCGGTCGTCGTCGCGGGCGTTGATGTCGGTGACGAGCGTCAGGATGGCCGCGAGTGCCTCGGGGGTGTTGAGATCGTCGGCCATCGCCCGCCAGAATTCCTCGCGGGCCTGCGCCACCCGGGACCGCGGGTCGACGGCCGACCGGGGGGCCCCTTCGCGCGGCACTCCGGGCTCTTCTTCCATGCGGCCGCGGAACGTCCGCAGCCGGTCGAGCGTGGTCCTGGCGGCGCGGAGCCCGTCGAAGCTGAAGTTGTACAGCTTCCGGTAGTGGTTGCTCTGGATCGCGAACCGGAAGGCGATCGGGTCGAACCCCTTCGCGACCAGGTCGCGCAGGGTGAAGAAATTGCCCAGGCTCTTGGACATCTTCTCGCCCTCGACCATCAGGAACTCGCCGTGGACCCAGTAGTTCACCCATGCACGGCCGAGGGCCCCTTCGCTCTGCGCGATCTCGTTCTCGTGGTGCGGGAACACGAGGTCCACCCCGCCGGTGTGGATGTCGAGGCGCGGGCCGAACACGTCGAGCGCCATCGCCGAGCACTCGATGTGCCATCCCGGGCGCCCGCGGCCCCACGGACTGTCCCACCACGGCTCACCGTCCCTGGTCCCCTTCCACAGCACGAAGTCGCTCGCCGACTCGCGGTCGTACTCGTCGGCATCGACGCTCGCTCCGGGCTGCATCCCGCTGCGATCGATGCGCGAGAGGCAGCCGTAGTTCGGCAGGTCGCCCACGCGAAAGTAGACGCTGCCGTCGCGCCGGTAGGCCAGGCCGCGCCGCTCCAGCGTCTCGATGAGACCGATCATCTGCGCGAGGTAGTCCGTGGCCCGGGGCATGACCGTCGGTCGAACCACTCGCAGCGCGTCCATGTCCTCGAGAAATGCCTGCTCGTAGGTGTCCGTGAACGCCCGCATCGTCCGCAGGCGCGCATCGTTCTCGGCGCCGGCCGGCAGGTCCTTCTGGCTGTCGCGGATGATCTTGTCGTCGACGTCGGTCAGGTTCATGCACGAACGGACGCGGTAGCCCGCCGCCTCGAACGTGCGCCTGAGCAGGTCCTGGAAGAGGAACGTGCGCAGGTTGCCGATGTGGACGTAGTTATAGATGGTCGGCCCGCAGTTGTAGATCGTGATCTCGCCCGGCACGAGCGGCGCCACGGGTTCGACGCGGCGAGTGAGCGTGTTGAACAGCGAGAGGGCGCGCAGGTCGGTCATAGGATCAGCTTCTCATCTTTCCCGAAGTAAGCGCCACTCCGGGGGCACCCTTCGCTATCGCCTGAACTGGTCGAGCAGTGCGGCGATCGACCCGAGGGCACGATCGAGGACGTCCGGCGCGGGCATCGGGATCCGCAGGTAGCGCCCGCCGGTCTGGGCGTCGCGATGGACGAGGCTCAAGCCGCTCCGCGTCGTCGCACCCGCCTCGGCCGTCGGCGTGCGCGCGGCTTCTGCCAGCTGCTCGAGCAGCGACAGACCAGTTTGGACAAGCGCCGCCCATCCTGCGACGCCGGTGACCGGGGTCGGTCCAGAAACAGACGCCGGCCCAGCATGGTCCGCTCTCCGCTCCGCCGGCCTCCGCGGACGGCCGACCGTGGGCGATTCGCCCGCAGTCGACGTCGACGTCGCATCGATCGCCGACGTCGTCTTCTCGACCGTTTCCATGAAGCGACTCAAGCGGCTACCGCCCAGGAACACTTCCCGCTCCCCGCCGTCGAGTACGCCGGCGAACAGGGACTTCTTGAACTTCAGGACCGACAGCATCCCCTCTTCGATCGTGCCCTGCGCGATGAAGTTGACGACCTGGACCGGCTGGCGCTGGCCGAGACGATGGACGCGGCCGATGCGCTGTTCGAGGACGGCGGGGTTCCAGGGCAGATCCATGTTGACGACCGCCGACGCGTGCTGGAGGTTCAATCCCACGCCGCCTGCGTCGGTCGAGAGAAACGCCCGACAGCGCGGGTCGTCGCGGAACCGGTCGACGAGCGCCTTCCGCTGAACGCCCGGCACCTGGCCGTTGAACAGCACGTGGCCGAAGTTCTTCCTGGCCAGGCGACGCACGAGCAGTTCGTGCATGCGGACCCACTGGCTGAATACCACAACCTTGGCCCCCGGCTGCTCGAGCAGTTCGTCCAGCAGGGTGGCCAGTTCATCGGCTTTGACACCGAAGTCGGTCTCGTGGTCCAGCAGGTACGTGCTGTCGCAACTCATCCGCATGTTCTGGAGCGCAATCATCAGGCGGCGCTGGTCGGCCTCCGACAGGAACTTGTAGCGGCGCCACTTGGCGACGATCCGAGCGACCAGTTCGCGATTCTCCTCGTGGTGCGTGAGCTGCTGCGGCGTCATCGCCACGAAGAAGTTCTTGTCGAGCCGTTCGGGCAGCTCGCTGAGTACCTGCGCTTTGGTGCGGCGCAGGAGGATCGGCGCGAGCGTCTGCCCGATCCGGTCGAGATGCTGGTAGCCGACGACCTTTCCCGTCTCCTCGTCCCGTACCTGGTGGTCCGCCAGGAAGCGGAACGTGGGTCCGAGCCTGTGCTTGTCGACGAACTCGACGATCGACATCAGCTCTTCGAGGCGGTTCTCGAGCGGCGTGCCGGTCAACACGATGGCGTATGGCGACGCGATCCGCTTGACGCTGCGCGCCGCCCGCGTGTTCCAGTTCTTGATCCGCTGGGCCTCGTCGAGGATCACCA
>PMKG01000384.1 GCA_003157675.1 Acidobacteriota bacterium | reverse complement strand
ACGTCGTAGCCCTTCTCGAGCAGCAGTTCGGCCAGGTACGACCCGTCCTGGCCAGTAATCCCGGTGATGACGGCGCGCTTGGACATGAGCCTCAGATCCCCATCAACGCAGAGTGAAGAATCGCGAGCATGTTACGGTCCGGAGCCGGCACGGTCAAGGTCACCCCGTGACCGTCCGGCGCCCCGCCAGGTGGCGCGCGAGCGCGTCCTGCCACGCGGGCATGACGGCCCCCGCGGTGGCGAGCCTGGTGTTCGCGAGCGCGCAGTACAGTGGCCGGCTGGCCCGCATCTCCACGTCGGCCATCCGGACGGGCACCAGCCGCGGCTCGACGCCGAGCTGCCGCCCCACCTCGAGCGCCAGTCCCTCCCAGGTGCACGAGCCCGAGTTGACACAGTGGTACAGGCCGGACGCGGCACCGCTCTCGAGCAGCACTCGCGTCGCCCACGCCACGTCGTCGTTGTAACTCGGCGAGACGGTGCGGTCCGCGAACACCCGCACCTCGCGCCGCGCGAGGATGGCCTCCACGATCCGGTCCACGCTCGTCGGTCGATCCGGTCCCGCCGACGAGCCGAACAGGCTCTCGACGCGGAGCACGTAGTGGCGCAAGGCGCCTCGGGCCAGCCATTCGCCGAGCAGCTTCGAGCACGCGTAGGTGCTCCGCGGATTGGGCGGGTCCTCTTCGGTGTAGGGCCGGTCGCCCGCCCCGTCGAACACGAAGTCGGTGCTGTAATGGACCAGGGCGGCGCCGACGGACCGCGCGGCCTCGGCCAGGTTCCGGACCGCGAACGCGTTCACGTTCAGCGCCTCGACCGGCTCGTCCTCCGCGCCGTCCACGTCGTTGTAGGCGGCGCAATTGACGATGGCCGCCGGTCGAAGCCCGGCCACCCGATCCAGCGCCGCGCGGCGGTCGCAGACGTCGAGTTCCTCGCGGACGGTCCCCGTGACCTCGGCCCATCCGTCGAACTGCCGGACGACCGCGGACCCCAGACGGCCGGCGGCGCCGACAACCAGGATCCTCATCTCACTCGGCCCGCTGCTTCGCGAACTCGCGCATCTGCCCGTCATCGAATGTGCCCTCCCAGCGGGCGACGACGACCGTGGCGAGGCAGTTGCCCATGACGTTCACGCCCGTGCGGCCCATGTCCATGATCTGATCGATCCCGAGCAGGATCGCCGCGCCCTCGACCGGCAGGTTGAACGAGGTGAGCGTCGCCAGCAGCACGACCAGCGCCGCGCGCGGCACGCCCGCCACCCCCTTGCTGGTCAGCATGAGCGTCAGCATCATCACCAGCTGGCGGTCGAACGACATCGACACGCCAAACAGCTGGGCCACGAACACGCTGCACAGCGAGAGGTAGAGGGTCGTGCCGATCAGGTTGAAGCTGTACCCGGTCGGCAGGACCAGGCTGACGATGCTCTTCGGCGCGCCGAACCGCTCCATCAGCTCCAGTGCCTTGGGCAGCGCGGCCTCGCTGCTCGCCGTCGTGAACGCGATCAGGCTCGGCTCGCGGCTCGCCCTCAGGAAGTGCAGGAAGGGCACCCGCACCAGGCGGCAGGTGATCCAGAAGACGACCACGATGAACACCAGCAGGCCGCCGTACATCAGCAGGACGAGCTTGCCGAGCGTCATCAGGATGCCGAGGCCCCGGGCACCGACCGTCGCCGCGATGGCTGCCGTGACGCCCATCGGCGCGAACATCATCACGTAGCCGGTGAACTTGAACATCACGTGCGCGACGCCGTCGAGAAAGTCGAGCACCGGCTGCCCACGCTTCCCCACCGCCGCCAGGCCGATGCCGAAGAAGATCGAGAAGACCACGACCTGGAGGATGTCGCCCGTCGCCATCGCGTCGAAGATCGACGTCGGGAACAGGTGGATCAGGATGTCCCAGCCGGTCTGGGGCCTGACCGCAATCGCGGCGACCGCCGCGGCGTTCTCGGCCGGCAGCGACAGCCCGGCGCCGGGCTTGAAGAAGTTGACCAGGCCGAGCCCGAGGAACAGCGCCACCGTCGTCGCCGCCTCGAAGAAGACCAGCGCCTTGACGGCGATCCGCCCCATCGCCTTCATGTCGCCGGTCCCCGCGATGCCGATGACCAGCGTCGAGAACAGCAGCGGCGCGATGATCATCTTGATCATGCGCAGGAAGACCGTGGAGAGCGGGCGGAGATGCTCGGCGAAGCCCATGACGTGCGTGCCGCCGGCGTCGGACGAGGGGAACACGTATCCAAGCACGATTCCGAGGATGAGGCCGATGAAGATCTGCGTCGTGACGCTGGGCATCCACGAACGCCGGGGCGCCGCGGTCTTGGGGGCGTCGAGAGGGGTGATGGCCATGGTGTCTCAATCCAAAGTGGCACCGGCCCGCTGGCCGGCGCGGGGTCAGCCGATGACCTGCGCGATCGAGTCGACGACGTAGCGCTGCTGATCCTCGGTCAACTCGCCGTAGATGGGCAGGGCCAGGGTGCCATCGGCGGCTTCCTCGGCCGCCGGGAACTGCCCCTGCTTGTACCCAAGGTCCTTGAAGCACTCCTGCAGGTGGAACGGCACCGGGTAGTAGACCTCGGTGCCGACACGCCGCGCGTCGAGACCGGCCTTGACACGGTCGCGGTCCTCGACCCGGATCACGAACTGGTTGTAGATGTGATGGCAGCCGGCCGGCTCTACCGGCAGACGCACGCGTCCTTTCGCGGAGAGCGGCGCGAGCAGCTCGCGGTAACGGTCTGCGTTCCGGCGCCGCGCCGCGGTCCACGCGGCCAGGTGCGGCAGCTTGACGCGCAGCACGGCGGCCTGCAACGCATCGAGCCGGAAGTTCGCACCGACGATCTTGTGGAAATATTTCGGTTCGGCCCCGTGATTGCGTACGAGCCTCAGCCGCCGCGCGAGCGCCGGATCGTTGGTCGTGACGAGGCCGCCGTCGCCGAACGCCCCCAGGTTCTTGCTCGGAAAGAACGAGAAGCACCCAAGCGTCCCAAGTCCGCCAACAGGTCGCCCGTGATAGCGGGCGCCGATGGCCTGCGCCGCGTCTTCGATCACGGCAATCCCGGCTTTGGCCGCGGTCTCCAGAATCGGGGTCATCTCGGCGCTGCACCCGAACAGATGCACCGGAATGATCGCCCGGGTCCGGGCTGTGATGGCGGCGGCAACCGCCGTCGGGTCGATGTTGCAGGTGGCCGGGGCAATGTCCACCAGCACCGGCCTCGCGCCGAGGCGCGTCACACAGCCGGCTGTGGCAAAGAACGAGTAGGTCGTCGTGACGACTTCGTCACCAGGGCCGATGCCGAGCGCCATCATGGCCGCCAGCAGGGCATCGGTCCCCGAGGACACGCCGACTGCCTCGGTCACCTCCAGCATGCCGGCCAGCTCGCGCTCGAGCCCCTCGACCTCCGGCCCCCCGATGAACCGCTGGCTGTCGCACACGCGCGCGATGGCCGCGAGGATGTCCTCGCGAATCGGACGATATTGTGCGTGGAGATCGAGCAGCGGAACCGAGGAAACCTGGGACGACATACCGGACGCTCCTCTGAGAAGTATTGGACGCGGTGGTCGACGCCCCCCTGTTGAGAGCCGCGGCGCCGACGCGCGGCACGGGTCGTGGCCGTGCTCACAGGCTCAAGGCCGCCCAATGGTACACTCGGCGCCTCGGGTTCGCCAAAGGCTCCCGAACGCCGGCGTCCCCCCCACGATAGCTGGATCCCGATTACCAATTCGTAATCACCAGCCGACCCTGTCGGTCCGCCCGAAGGGCGTTCTGCCCGAAGCCGCGCGAAAACTCCAGACTTTCGGTGCCCTCCCGTCACGCGCCCACGTGGCACTCCCCTTGCGCTTGGACCACGCGTGCCGGTCCATCCAATGGCTACTTCCATGCGCAAGTTCGCCCGACTGTTTGGCGTCGTCTCCGCGATCCTGTTGACCCCCGCGTTGCTCCGCGCGGGCTCGGTCACGGTCAGCTGGAACGCCAATCCCGAGGCCGATGTCGTCGGCTACGTGGTGCTCTACGGCACCCAGCCGGGCGTTTATGTCTTCAGCCAGCAAGTCGGCAGGGTCACCACCGCCACACTCACGAGCCTGAAGGACGGCCAGACCTACTACTTCGCCATCCGCGCGGTCAACGCGGACGGTCTCAACAGCCCGATGTCGGCGGAAATCAGCACCGTGGTCCCGCTCACCTCGCCCTCGGGCGAGCCGCTCGATCAGTGGAAGGCCCGGTTGGGCATCACCGACATGAACGCCGACCCGGACGGGGACGGCGTCATCAACATGGACGAGTTCCTTAACGGGACCGACCCGTTCATCCCGAACACGTGGCTGCTGGCCGAAGGGGCCACCGGAAGCTTCAGGACGCGCCTGGCGCTGACCAATCCCGGTACTGACGTGGCTGAGATTACCGTCCGGTTCCTTCCGCAGGGCGGCACGCCCATCGTCCAGCAGTACTCGATCCCGGGCCAGAGCCGGAAGACGGTGGTCGTGAACGACATCGCGGGGCTGCAGGACCTGCCGGTGGCGGCCGAGGTCACCACCCAGCGCGGCGGAGTGCTCGTCGAGCGCACGATGACCTGGGGCGGCCCCGAGATGATGGACTCGGCACACACGGGGAAGGCGCTCGACAGCGCGCAAACCACCTGGTACTTCGCCGAGGGCGACACGGGAGTGTTCGACACGTACCTCACGCTGGCCAACGCGGGGTCGGTCGAGACGAACGCGACCGTCACCTTCTTCCTGGCCAGCGGGCAGACCGTGCAGGCGAGCTACGTCGTCCCCGCGAACGGCCGGCAGTCGGTCCACCTGAACACCGTCCCGGGGTTGAGCCAGGTGTCGTTCGGCATGTATGTCGACGCCACGTCGCCGATTGCCGCCGAGCGGACGATGTACTTCACGGCGCAGAACACGGCCGCTAAGGGCGGTCACGAGTCTGGGGGCGTCGCGGCGCCGTCGAGGAAATGGTTCCTGGCCGAAGGGCAGACCGGAGACGTGTTCTCCGAGTACCTGCTGCTCGCGAACCCGAACACCTTGCCGGCCACCGCGACGGTCAACTACCTCACGCCGAGCGGGACGAGCGTCACCAGGACGTACCAGGTCGCGCCGACCAGCCGCATGACGATCACGGTCAACGACGTCCCGGGCCTCGAGAACACGGAAGTGTCGGCCGTCGTCACCTCCACGCTCGCGATCGTCGCGGAGCGGTCGATGTACTGGCCGGGAAGCTGGGGTCAGTGGTACGAAGGCCACAACAGCGCGGCCATGCCTGCGCTGGGGACCAAGTGGGTGCTCTCGGAGGGCGAAACCGGCGGCGGACACAACGTCGTCAGCCGGTTCCTGCTGGCCAACCCGAACGGCCAGGACGCGGCCGTCACGCTGACGCTGCTGCGCGACAACGGCCTGGCGCCGGTCGCCGTGCGGGCCACCGTCAAGGCCAACTCGCGGATGACGCTGAGTTCCGCCGAGTTCCCGCTTCAGTCGGGCGAGCAGTTCGGGACCGTCGTCGAATCGACCAACGGCGTGTCGTTCGCGGTCGAGCGGTCGATGTATTGGGACGGCGAGGGGAAGACCTGGATCGCGGGGACCAACGAAACGGGCACCCTCATCCGCGCGGCGCAGCCGGCGGGTCCGGCCGCGAAGCCCGGGCCGGGCACGAAGGCTGGGCCGGCGGGGTCGACCCTGAAGACGCCGGCGGCCGCGCAGTCGAAGTAGCCTGCGGCGCGGGCGTTATCTCTGGTGCTCCTTGACGGCGGCGCGGGTCTCCCGGTCGACCTCGCGCCGCTTGATCGTCTCGCGCCGGTCGTACTCCTTCTTGCCCTTCGCCAGCCCTATCGCCAGCTTCACGCGGCCATTCTTGAAGTACATCCGCAGCGGCACGATCGTCATGCCCCGCTCGGTCGTCTTGCCAATCAGTTTCTTGATCTCCTGCCGGTGCAGCAGCAGCTTGCGGCGGCGGAGCGGCTCGTGGTCCGCGTAGCCGCGGTGGCTGTACGGGCTGATGTGCACGTTGAGAACGAACAGCTCGCCCCCCTCGACGCGGCCGAAGCTGTCGCGCAGGTTGACTTGCCCCTCGCGGATCGCCTTGACCTCGGTACCGAGCAGCGCCACGCCGGCCTCGAACGTCTCGAGGATGTGGTAGTCGTGGAACGCCTTCCGGTTCTCGGCGACGCTCTTCTCCGCCTTCTGGCGCTCGGTTTTCTCGGCCATGTCGGTTCCGTCCCGCTCAGCCGCGCCGCGCGGCTGCCAACCTCGCCGCCAGCCTCACCGCTTCGATCAGACTGCCCGGGTCGGCGACGCCCCGGCCCGCGATGTCGAACGCCGTGCCGTGATCGACCGACGTCCGGATGATCGGGAGCCCGAGCGTGACGTTGACCGCGTGGCCGAAAGCCACGAGCTTGATCGGCACCAGCCCCTGGTCGTGGTAGCAGGCCACGACGGCGTCGAACTCGCCGCGGACGGCGCGGACAAACAGCGTGTCGGCCGGAAACGGCCCCTCGATCGAGATGCCGGCCGCCCGGCACGCCTCCACCGCGGGGCGCAGGACGTCGTCGTCTTCGCGCCCGATCAGGCCGTGCTCGCCGGCGTGCGGGTTCAGGCCGGTCAGCGCCAGCTTCGGACGCTCGAACCCGAACCTGGGCAGCTCGCACGCGGCCAGCCGGATGATCCCGACCATGTGTTCGAGCGTCAGCACTTTCGGGACGTCGGCGAGCGCCACATGGACGCTGGCCAGGACCACCCGGAGGTGGCGCGAGTAGAACATCATGGCGACGCGGGGCGCCCCGGTCAGGTGCGCGAGCAGCTCGGTATGGCCTCGCCACGGCAGGCCGGCCAGCGCCCAGGCCTCCTTGTTGATCGGCGCGGTCGCGATGGCCGCCACGCGTCCGGCGACGGCGTCCTCGACCGCCCTGACGAGCGCCTCGTAGGCGGCGCGGCCCGCGTCCGCGGACAGCACGCCCGGCTCGAAGCGAGCCGCGTCGGGCGGGCCGTAGACCACCGGCTCGCACGCGGCCAGCACGTGCGGGTCGCGGATGGCCTTATCGACCAACTCGGGGCCGACGCCGGCGGGGTCGCCGACGGTGATGGCGATGCGGGGCAGAGACATGGGTCTGGCGGCTATTCCGGCTGGTCGTCGTGGTCGTCGGGCGCCAGGTCGCGGGCGCCGGACTTCCGGGCGAGCTTGCCTTCGGGCAGCTCGTAGCGCAGGCAGCACTTCAGCCGGCCGCACAGCCCCGACAGCTTCGACGGGTTCAGGCTGAGGTCCTGCTGCTTGGCCATCTTGATCGAGACCGGCTCGAACGTCTGCAGCCACGCGGTGCAGCACAGCGGCCGGCCGCACGACCCGTAGCCGCCCATCATGCGCGCCTCGTCGCGCACGCCGATCTGCCGCATCTCGATCCGGGTGCGGAACTCGGCGGCCAGCTCGCGCACGAGGTCCCTGAAATCCACGCGCCCCTCGGCCGTGAAGTAGAACACCATCCGCGAGCCGTCGTAGAGCTGCTCGACGTGCGTCAGCTTCATCGCGAGGCCGCGCTCGCGGATCTTGAGGAGGCCGATGCGGAACGCCTCGCGCTCCCTCGCCTGCTGCCGCCGCCGAACGGCGCAGTCGTCCTCGGCGGCGACGCGCAGCACGCGGGGACCGCCGGCCGGGCGCGGCTCGACCTCCTCGGCCGATGCCTGCCTGAAGCCCTCGACGCGGCCGAACGCGAGGCCGGTCTCGGTCTCGACGACAACCGGCGTGCCCGGGCGGAGCGGCTTCTGTACGAGGCTCCGCGCGACGGTGCACGGCTGCGGCCGGCCGCAGCAGCCCAGCGTCACGAGCACGATGGCGTCGTCTGGTCGAGCGTCCATGTCCCCGTTCAGGATACCGTCAGTTGCCTGCAGGCGGCTGAAGTAAGTAGTAATGAGTATGTAGTAGGCAGTAGGCGGTCAGCCGCAGTCAGCGTGACGCCGCCGAGACCCCGGAGCCTGAAGCCCGGAACCCGCCTATAGATTGACGGCCAGCCAGGCCGCGACCACCTTCACGTTCGCGTTCCTCTCGAGTGCCGCCAGCGCCCGGTCCGCCGCCGCGTACCCCTTCAGCACGCGGTCGACGTCGAAGGCCGGCGCCATCTCCTCGATCTCCGCCGCGAGGTCGCCGTTCGCCAGGTGTCCGGCCCGTCCGCCGTGCGTCACGAGCGCGACGTCCCGGAGCAACGAGCCAATCACGATGATACGCGCAGCGAGGGCTTCACGATCAGCGGCCGCCGTCGACTTGCCGGGCAGCAGCCCCGCGGCGGCCTGCAGCCGCGCCTTGGGTGAAGCACCCGCGGCGGCCGTCCGGAGCGCCGACAGCGCGGCGGCCCGTGCTTCGAGATACCCGGCCGACCCGGCCTCGAGCGCCCGTCCCAGGCTGCCGTCCGCGACGGCCGCGATGGCGTGCGCCTCCTCGGCGGTGAAGTGATAGCGCTCGACCAGGCCCCTCGCCACCTCCTCCGCGGCCAGCCGCCCGAAGCTCACCCTGGCGCAGCGCGACCGCACCGTCGCCCGCAGCGTCTCCGGCTTCGAGCTGACGAGGATGAAGACGGTGGAGGGCCCGGGCTCCTCGAGGCTCTTGAGCAGGGCGTCCTGGGAATCGGGATTCAGCCGGTCGGCGTCGTCGATGATGATGACCCGGCGGCGGCCTTCGAACGGGCGGTAGGCGGCCGCGGTGATGAGGGCACGGACCGGCTCGATCTTGATCTGTCCGGTCTCGGACGGCTCTTCGACGAAGACATCGGGGTGTGTGCCCGCGGCGATTCTCCGACAGGCGGCGCAGCGCCCGCACGCGTCGGCCCCGCCCGACGACAGGCAGTTGAGCGCCTGGGCCACTACCCGCGCGACGAGCCGTTTGCCGACGCCGTCGGGCCCACAGAACAGGAGGCTCGGCGGCAGCGTGCCGCGGCCGAGGGACCGGGCCAGCAGGTCGAGCGGACGCGCGTGGCCGTACACCTCGGAGAAGGGCATCTGACTATATCACTGCATCTTGCGATCGCCCTACACCGTGGCCCTGGCCTCGGCGAGCGCGGCGAGGCCGGCCTCGTACCCCTTCCGAAATGCCCGAAGGTTCAGGTCCAGCGTGCCGGCCGGGACCGATTCCTTCACGGCCAGTTCGAGCGCCTCGAACGGGATGAGCTCGCTGACGGCGCCGAAGAAGCCGACGGTGATGATGTTGAGGACGATCTTCCGACCGATCTCCTCGGCCAGCCGCGTCGCGGGCACGACGAAGTGTTTCGCCACGGGCACCGGCGGCGTCAGCTTGACCAGGTCGGCCTCGGTGACGAGCAGGCCGCCCTTCTTGAGCGCGGGCGTGAACCTCGCGTAGGCGTCCTGCGAGAGGACGACCAGCATGTCGACTTCCTTGACGTACGGGTAGAGGATCGGCTCGTCGGCGACGATCAGCTCCGCGCTCGACGAGCTGCCGCGGGCCTCGGGGCCGAAGCTCTGGATGAGCGTGGCG
Organism: Acidobacteriota bacterium; assembly: GCA_003157675.1. Taxonomy (GTDB): domain Bacteria; phylum Acidobacteriota; class Vicinamibacteria; order Vicinamibacterales; family Fen-181; genus FEN-299. The sequence continues at coordinate 1,822 of PMKG01000384.1, read as the reverse complement.
TGCAGCCCGCCGTGAATCGCGGCCGCCCGGCCGATGATGATGCCGCTCAGGATGACGCCCTGGCCGCCGAATCCCCCGATGCGAATTTGCGTCTGCGCCATTTAGTGACTCGCCCGCGCGTACCGGTCGCCCAGCTTGCGCGTATAGAAGGCTTCCATCGCGTCCTGGTAGGTCGTCCGCTCGCGGTCGACGAACTTGCCGACGACGATCGGGCCGCCCATGCCGAGGTCCACGTCCTTGGTGTCGGCGCCGTTCTTGATCTGGCTGCGCGTCTTGTAGGTCTTCATCTCGTCGAGCGAATCGCCGATCCGGTTGCGCCGGCCGTAGAGCGTCGGGCACGGCGAGATGATCTCGACAAACGAGAAGCCCTTCTTGAGCAGGGCCTCCTTCATCGATTTCTTCATCTGCGTAACGTGGTAGGTCGTCCACCGCGCGACGTACACCGCGCCGCACGATTCGGCCAGGTACGGCAGGTTGAAGGGATGCTCGAAGTTCCCGTAGGGCGACGTCGACGCGATCGCCTCCTCGGGAGTCGTCGGCGTCAGCTGGCCGCCGGTCATGCCGTACGTCAGGTTGTTGACGCAGATGACCGTCATGTCGAGGTTGCGCCGCGCGGCATGGATGAAGTGGTTGCCGCCGATCGCGAACATGTCGCCGTCGCCGGAGTAGACGACGACCTTCATGTCCGGCGCGGCCAGCTTGAGGCCGGTCGCGAACGGGATGGCGCGGCCGTGCGTCGTGTGGAACGAGTCCACGTTCATATAGCCCGCCACGCGACCCGTGCAGCCGATCCCGGACACGACCGCGAGGCGGTCCATGGGGATGCCGCTCTCGTCGATGGCGCGCGTGAAGCAGTTCACCGTGGTCCCGATGCCGCAGCCCGGGCACCAGATGTGCGGCATGCGGTCGGTGCGAAGATAGCGTTCGACAGGGTTTTCCATCGTCATTGGAGGGCCTCCGTGATCGCCTGGGCAATGACCGCCGGGTCGTGCACCGTGCCGCCCGCGTGGGGCACGCCGACGACCCGGGTGCCTTTGGCGCAGCGCTCCACTTCCCGCACCATCTGTCCGAGGTTCAGTTCCGGTACGACCAGCGCCCGCACGTCCTTGGCGAGGTCGCGAATCACGTGCTCGGGGAACGGCCACACCGTGCGCAGGCGCAGCGACCCGATGCGCCGGCCCTTGGCCCGCACCATCTGGACCGCCTTCATCGCCACGCGCGACGTGATGCCGTAGGAAATCACCACCACCTCGGCGCCGTCGACCTGGTCGGCGACCACGTCGGTGAGGGCCACGGCGTTCTTCTTGATCTTGTCGACGAGCCGGCCGAGCAGGCGGGCCTGGCCCGAGACGGTCATGTCCGGGTAGCCCTTCTCGTTGTGCGTGAGGCCGGTCATGTGGAACCGGTACCCCTGGCCCGCGCGCACCATCGCGGGCACCATGTCCTGTTCGGGCGCGAACGGCAGGTACTCGTCGAGGGGCGCCGAGGTGTACCGCCGCGGATAGATGTCGATCTCCTCGGCCTTCGGGATGACCACGCGCTCCATCATGTGGCCGACGCATTCGTCCATCATGACCAACGCCGGAACGCGGTACTGCTCGGCCAGATTGAAGGCCTTGATCGTCAGGTCGAAGCACTCCTGCGGCGAATTGGGCGAGACAGCGATGATCTCGTAGTCGCCGTGCGAGCCCCAGCGCGCCTGCATCATGTCGGCCTGCGCCGGCAGCGTCGGCAGCCCGGTGGACGGCCCGCCGCGCTGCACGTTAATGAACACGCAGGGCGTCTCGGTCATCACCGCGAAGCCGATGTGCTCCATCATCAG
>PMKG01000335.1 GCA_003157675.1 Acidobacteriota bacterium | reverse complement strand
GGCCTCGCCTGCTGCGCGATCGAGATGATGGCGACCGGCGGCTCCCGGTTCGACATCGCCCGGTTCGGCGCCGAGGTGTTCCGCGCCTCCCCGCGCCAGGCCGACCTGATGATCGTCGCCGGCACGGTGACCAAGAAGATGGCGCCGGTGCTGCGCCGGCTCTACGACCAGATGCCCGAGCCGAAGTGGGTCATCTCGATGGGCAGCTGCGCCAACGCGGGCGGGCCGTTCCCGACCTACAGCGTGCTGCAGGGGGTCGACAAGGTCGTGCCGGTCGACGTGTATATCTCCGGCTGTCCGCCACGGCCGGAGGCGCTGCTCTACGGCCTGATGCGGCTGCAGGACAAGATCCGCAAGGAAGGCACCGTGCTGCGCAAGGAGCGGGTGATCAAGTCCGGCGCCTCCGAGCCGGTTCTGGTGGAAGGGTAGGGCGATGATCGCATTTCTTCGCAAGATCTTCCTCGTCGACCTGTTGAAGGGGCTCTGGCTGACGCTGACCTACACGCCGGAGCCGGCGTTCACGTTCCAGTACCCGCGTGAGCGCAGGCCCACCGCGCCGCGCTTCCGCGGCCTGCTGCGCCTCCAGGTGGAGCCCGGAACCGGGGCCCAGGTCTGCATCGTGTGTGACCAGTGCGCGAAGGCCTGCCCCGACGATCTCATCTCGCTCGGCGGCCACCGCGAGCCGGGCCAGAAGCTGAAGGCGCTCGACTATTTCGACTTCAACCTCTCGCGCTGCAGCTTCTGCGGGCTGTGCTCGGAAGCCTGCCCGACCAAGCCGATCAAGGCGCTCATCATGAGCGAGGACTACGAGCTCGGCGTCTACAGCCGGCAGGAGCAGATCCTGCGCATCGACGAAATGTACGACGGCGTGAAGATCGAACAGTACACGCACTGACGGGGCCGGAGCGTGCCGCGGACGACGTTCGCGGCACCGGGGGGGAGACACGTCATGACCGTCCGCACCCGTGTGGCTGTCGCGCTGGCCTGCGTGGGCCTGTTGTCCTGGTCCGTCGTCGCGTCGGGCCGCAAGGTGAGCGCCGCCACGGCGACGCTGCAGATCGCGGCGGCCGACATCCTCTACGGCCATGCGGACTACCGGGCGGCGATGCACGTGTACCTGGCGGCCACCGAGTGCGAGGACGCCGCGATTCGTGACCGCGCGCGGGCCGGCACGGTGCGGTCGGCGCTCCGCATCGCCGAGTTCGGCGTCGCGATCACACAGCTCGCGGGCCTCGGCGGGGCGGGCGCGACCGACCCGGCGACGCTGGCGCTGGCCGGCGACACGCTCTGGGCGTCGGGTCAATTCGACGAGGGGGAGGCCGCCTACCGTCACGCCCTGAGGCTCGATCCAGCCAGCCCGCGTGCGCGGCTGGGGATGGCCAAGGCGTTCGCCTCCAGGAACCAGATGGAGTCGGCGCTGGACCAGATCGAGGCGGCGCTGCGGGACGCGCCCGGCGACGCCGACATCCGCCACACGCTCGGGACGATCTACGAACGGATGCACCGCTACGACGAGGCGGCCACCGCGTACCTGGCGTATCTGAGCGCGATCCGCGGCGGCGACCGGCCGGAGCAGGCCCAGTGGGCCCGCAGGCACATCTCGTTCCTGCGATCGTTCGACGGGTCGGTGCCGTTCGAGATGGAATCGACCCGATACGTGACGCGCCATGTGCTCGACTTCCGCCTGGTCGACGGCAAAGTGGTGCTCAGGGGGAAGATCAACGGCGGCCGATCGGTGGACCTCACGCTCGACACCGGCGCCGAGCACACGGCGATCAGCGAGAAGACGGCCGCCCGGTTTGGCGTGCAGGCGCTCACCGAGACGCTGACCGCCGGCGTCGGCGAAGTCGGCCTCCGCGGACAGCGGCTGGCCAAGATCCGGGAGCTCGACCTCGGGACGCTCAAGATCTTCAACGTCCCGTGCCTCATCAAGACGCCGTCGATGCCGGGGTTGCCGGTCGACGCGACCGACGGGTTCTCTCCGCTGGCGGCCGGACTGTCGATGACGATCGACTACCGCACCCGCCACGTCTACCTGGGCGAGGTCGAGACCGACCCGGCGCCCGCGCGCGAGCTTCCGCTCCGGCTCAACCGGCTCGCCACCGTCGAGGGGCGCGTGAACGGCACCCCGATGAGCTTCATCGTCGACACCGGCGGCGAGGGGATCCTCGTCAGTACGAGCGCGGCCCAGAGCCTGTTCACCCCGGCCGATCGGCACCGGATCAAGCTGCGCGTGTACGGCGCGTCGGGCTACGAGCCGGACGCTTACCTGCTGCCCGGCCTCGACCTCTCCTTCGGCCCGCTGCGGCTGCCGAACCAGCCGGTCGTGGTGCTCGACCTGCGCGCGCCGAGCGTGCTGCTGGGCTATGAGGTCGGCGGCGTCCTCGGCTACCGCCTGCTCGGGCACTACCGCGTGGACTTCGACCTTGCCCGGAGCGTGCTCAGGCTCAGGGATCTTTGAGGCTCAAGGCTCAGGGCTTCGGGCCGGAGGGAGTAGAATACCGGCAGCCCGAATGCCTTCCTGTTTCTTTGCGTCCGACCTCCACGGCCACGTCGACCGGTATCAGAAGCTGTTCGCGGCGATGTCGTCGGAGCGCCCCGCGGCCGTATTTCTCGGCGGAGACCTGCTGCCATCCGGCTTCGGCCTGATTGCCTCGCTCGACCCCGCGCATCTCGATTTCATCAACGGGTTCCTGGTGCCGGCGCTGGAGCGGCTCTGTCAGGAGCTGGCCGACGCCTATCCCAGCGTGTTCGCCATCCTCGGCAACGACGATCCGCGAATCGAGGAAGCGGCGATGCTCGACGTCGCCACGCGAGGCCTCTGGCACTACGCCCACGATCGGCGGATCGACTGGCGGGGCTACCTGGTGGCCGGGTACGCGTGCGTGCCTCCGACGCCATTCCGGCTGAAGGACTGGGAGCGATACGACGTGTCCCGCTACGTGGACCCGGGGTGCCTGTCGCCCGAGGAGGGCTGGCGCACGGTGCCCGTGCCGCCGTCGGAGATCCGCTACGCGACGATCCAGCAGGACCTCGACGCGCTCGTCGGTGACCGGTCGCTCGAGCGGGCGATCATGCTGTTCCACGCGCCGCCCTACAAGACGGCGCTCGACCGGGCGGCGCTCGACGGCCGCACGGTCGACTACGTCCCCCTCGACGTCCACGTCGGCAGCATCGCCATCCAGCGCTTCATCGAGCGGCGTCAACCGCGCATCACGCTGCACGGCCACGTGCACGAGTCGGCACGGCTGACCGGGGAGTGGCAGACACGGCTGGGCGGGACCTGCGCCTACTCGGGGGCGCACGACGGTCCCGAACTGGCGCTGGTGCGGTTCGATCCGGAAGCGCCCGATGCAGCGACGCGGGCGCTCATTTAAGCCGGCTCTCGGCTCTCGGCTCCGGGCGGTGTCCGGCTCAGGGCCGAGAGCCTAGGGCCTTCGAGCGCGGGC
>PMKG01000418.1 GCA_003157675.1 Acidobacteriota bacterium | reverse complement strand
CTCGACGGTGTCGAGCGAGTCCGCACCCAGGTCGTCCACGAACGACGCATCCTGCGTCACTTCCTCTTCGTCGACGCCCAGCTGTTCCACGATGATGCTCTTGACCTTGTCAGCAACCGCGGCCATTCATCCTCCTAGGTGTACATCGCGCCATTGACGGCGAGGACCTGCCCCGAGATATACGACGCCTCGTCGGTCGCCAGGAAACAGACGGCCGAGGCCACGTCGTCCGCGGTGCCGAGCCTGCCGAGCGGAACCATCGACGCCCATTCGTTCCGCACGTTCTCGGACAGCCCGCGGGTCATGTCGGTGTCGATCAGCCCCGGAGCCACCACGTTCACGGTGATGCCGCGCACGGCCAGCTCGCGGGCCATCGACTTGCTGAAGCCGATGATGCCCGCCTTGGACGCCGCGTAGTTCGACTGCCCGGCGTTGCCCATCTGGCCCACCACCGAGCTGATGCTGATGATCCGCCCGCCGTGCTGGCGCATCATCGTGCGCAGGACGGCCTGCGTGCAGGTGAAGGTGCCGGTCAGGTTCACGCTCAGCACGAGGTCCCAGTCCTCGCGCTTCAGCCTCAGCGCCACCATGTCGCGGACGATGCCGGCGTTGTTGACGAGGATGTCGATGCGGCTGTGTCGCTCGACGATCGACGCGACGGTCGCCTGCACGCTCTCCGCGCTCGTGACGTCCATCGTGTAGCCCTCGGCCTTGAAGCCCGCGGCCGTGAGTTCGTGCGCCGACTGAACGGCCGCGTCACCGAGCACGTCGGTCATGGCCACCAGCGCGCCCTGGCGCGCCAGCGCCATGCTGATCGCGCGCCCGATGCCCCGCGACGCGCCCGTGACAATCGCCACTTTCCCGGTCAAATCGAACATCGTCATCCGCTCCAGGGCCCGACGCCCGTGCCAGGCGGCCGCACACTCCCGCCAGGGGAATCGCAGAGGCCGATCCTACGCGAACAGGGCCGCGATCTTCTCGAGGCCGGCGGGGTCCTCGAGGTTGGCAAACGCCGCCTCGCGGTCGATCTTTCGGCCGAGACCGCACAGCACCGTGCCAGGACCCACTTCAACATACTTGTGGACGCCCTCGGATGCAAGCCGCCGCATCACGTCCTCCCACCGGACGGGCGACGACACCTGGCGCACCAGCGCGTCGATGGCCGACGCCGCGTCGCGCTTCGGCTGCGCGTCGACGTTGGCCACGACGGGCACGCGAGGGTCGCGCACGGCGAGGGCGCGCAGCTCGGGGGCCAGCCGATCCTCGGCCGGCTTCATGAGCGCGCAGTGGAAGGGGGCGCTCACGGGCAGCGGCACGACCCGCTTGGCGCCGAGCGCCTTGGCCCGCTCTCCGGCGCGTGCCACGGCCTCGGTGGACCCGGCGATGACCACCTGCCCCGGCATGTTCATGTTGGCCGGGCTGACCACGTCGCCCTCGGCCGCCTCCGCGCACGCCCGGGCTACGTCGCCGGCATCGAGGCCCATCACCGCCGCCATCGCGCCGCGGCCGACCGGCACCGCCTCCTGCATGAACCGGCCGCGCCGCCGCACGATCCGGACGGCGTCGGCGAAGTCGAACGTCCCCGCGCACACGTGAGCCGAGTACTCGCCCAGGCTGTGCCCGGCCACGAACGCCGGCTGGAACCCGCGCGAGGCGAGCAACCGGCTGGCGGCGACGCTCACGGTCAGGATGGCGGGCTGCGTGTTCTCGGTCAGGCGGAGCTGGTCCTCGGGTCCCTCGAAGATGAGGCGGCTGAGCGGTTCGCCGAGCGCGGCATCGGCCTCGGCAAACGTCGCGCGGCACACGTCGAACGCGTCGGCGAGCGCTTTCCCCATCCCGACCGCCTGCGATCCCTGTCCCGGAAAGATGAATCCGATCACCGGTGCAATACTCCTGCGGAGGCCAGCTCCTGCTGGAGCCGGCCGATGAATCCCTCGGACGCGAAACGCCCGGCCGCCAGGATCCCCTGGCGCACCGCCCTCGCCGACGAGCGCCCGTGTCCGATCAGCGCGAGTCCCGCGACGCCGAGCAGCGGCACCGCGCCGTATTCCGCGTCGTCGACCCGGTGCTCGAACCCGTCGAACAACGCCGGACCGACCGCCTGGGCCAGCTCGGGGCCGAGCCTGGCCACGCCGTCGGCCAGCAACTCCCCCATCAGCTCGACGAGCCCCTCACAGATCTTGAGGGCGATGTTCCCGGTGAACCCGTCGCAGACGATGACGTCGGCGCCGCCGGCGTACACCTGCCGGGCCTCGATGTTGCCGATGAACTCGAGGCGCCCCGCCTTCAGCAACTGGTGGGCTTCCCGGGTGAGCTCGTTGCCCTTGGTTTCCTCTTCGCCGATCGAGAGCAGCCCCACCCGGGGACGCTCGACGCCGAGCGCGAGGTGTGCGTAGACGGCCCCCATCGCCGCGAACTGCACCAGATGCTGGGGCCGGCACTCGACATTGGCGCCCACGTCCAGCAGGACGGCCGACGACCGTCGGGTCGGCACGATCGCCGCCAGCGCCGGCCGCTCGGCCCCGCCGAGCATGCCGAACGCCGCATGTGCGGCCATCACGGTGGCCCCGGTGTTGCCGGCGCTGAACAGCGCCGCGGCTCGGCCGGACGCCACTTCGGCGGCCGCCACCCGGACGGACGCCCCCGGCCGCCGCCGGAGTGCCGCCGTCGGCGGTTCCCCCATGCCAATCACGCCGTCGGCGTGGACGATGACGATCTCGAGCGGACCCCGGTCGAACCGGCTCGCGAGCAGGCCCCGAAGGAGCGGCTCGTCGCCGACGAGGGAGAGCGACAGGCCGCCCTGCCGCGCCGCGTCGAGCGCGCCCTCGAGAATGGTCTCAGGCCCGCGATCGCCGCCCATCGCGTCGACGGCTATCCGGATCATCGTGCAGTCTCCGGTGCCCGACGCCTCGCTAGCCTTCCTTGACCGCGCGGACCTGCCGGCCCCGGTAGAACCCGCAGTGCGGGCACACCTGATGCGAGAGCTTGGCCTCGTGGCACTGCGGGCAATCCGCCAGGGCCACAGGCGTGAGGGAGTCGTGCGTGCGTCGCTTCCGGCCGCGCGCCTTGGAGTGTCGTCGCTTTGGATTCGGCATGCTATCCCGCCTGTCTGCTGTCGTCTGGAAAGAGGCTTTTGTACCCTGCGACGCCCCCCGGAGTCAAACCTTCCGGTCGTCCTTGTCCAGGAACGATTTCAGGCCCTCGAGCCTCGGATCGGTCCAGGTGCGCACGCAGGAACAGGTGGCCGTGTTGAGGTTGGTCCCGCACTCGGGGCACAGGCCGCGGCAGGACTCGCGGCACAGCGGCTTCATCGGGAGCGCGAGCAGGAACTGCTCCACGACCAGCTGCCCCAGATCGATCTCGTCGTCCCGGTAGTAGGCGACCGTCAGGTCGTCGTCTTCGACCTCGACCTCGCCTTCGCCGACATTGTCCTTGTGCGGAAAGTAGAGCAGGTCGAACGGCAGGTCCACCGGGGGCGTCATCTCCTCGAGGCAGCGCCCGCACGTCAGGGTGAGGACCCCCTCGACGCGGCCGACCAGGTGGAACTGACTGCCGTCCTTGAAGAGGTCGAACGCCAGGTGCACCGGCGTCCGCACCGAGAATCCGGCCTGATCGTCCACCGGCAGCACCGACGGATCGAGGGTGCGGTCGACGCGCTCGCGCGCCTCCCGCATGTGGCTCAGGTCGAGGAGTAGGTCAGGCATCCTGCGCACAAACTTCCGCCAGGGACAGACTTACAATCATAGCACGGACGTGGGATCAGTCGCGCTGCCAGGCCCCGGCCGCCACCACCCACGGCCGGGGGATGAACAGCCGCTCGAACAGGCCCACCGCGTACCGATCCGTCATCCCGGCCAGGAAGTCTCGCGCCGCCGCGTCGATGCCATCGCGCTCGATCGTCCGCCGTTCCAGGAACTCGCCTGGGCGGTCGTGGACCTTCTGCCAGAGCAGGCCCAGGATGTCGGTCGCCTTCTTGAATTCGGACGCCGAGACTCCCTTTTCGTACACCGCGCCGAACAGGAACGCGCGCAGCTCGAGGGTGGCCGAGAGCACCTCGTCGCTCATCCGGATCCGGTCGAGGCCCGCCTGGCGCGTGGTCAGGACGACGTCGTGCACCATCCGGCCGATCCGCTCGGACGGCGACCGGCCGAGCCGCTCCACGGCCGAGGCCGGCAGAGATTCCTCGACCAGCAGCCCGGCCCGAATCGCGTCGTCGGTGTCGTGGTTGACGTAGGCGACCAGGTCCGACACACGGATCGACTGCCCTTCGAGCGTCGCGGCCAGGTCGTCGCCGGTCGGCGAGCCCGACTTGCCCTTCGAGTGATGGGCGATGCCGTTGCGCACTTCCCACGTGAGATTGAGGCCCTGGCCGTCGCGCTCCAGCAGGTCGACCACGCGGATGCTCTGGGCCGTGTGCGCGAAGCCGCCGGGCATGAGGTCGTTCAGGACGCGCTCGCCCCAGTGGCCGAACGGCGTGTGCCCGAGGTCGTGGCCGAGGGCAATCGCCTCGGTCAGGTCCTCGTTCAGGTGGAGCGACTTGGCGATCGTCCGCGCGATCTGGGAGACCTCGAGCGTGTGGGTGAGGCGCGTGCGGTAGTGGTCTCCCTCGGGCGAGAAGAAGACCTGCGTCTTGTGCTTGAGGCGGCGAAAGGCCTTGCAGTGGATGATCCGGTCGCGGTCATGCTGGAAGGCCGGCCGCATGTCGTCCTCGGGCTCGGGCCTCACGCGTCCACGCGTCGCGGCGCTCAGCGCGGCCTGGGGGGCGAGGAATTGCCGCTCGCGTGCTTCGAGCTCTTCGCGGATCGTCATCGGGCAGCCTCAGGCAATCTCGGCCAGGAAGCTCGTCCCGTGCGCGAGCGGGCCCACGCCGAACACCTCGGCCAGCGTCTGGCCGAGATCGGCGAACGTCGACCGCGTGCCGAGGTCGACGCCGGCCCTCACCCGCGCGCCGCAGACGAGCAGCGGCACGTATTCGCGCGAATGGTCGGTACTGGGCGTCGTCGGGTCGTTGCCGTGATCGGCGGTCAGCACCAGGAGGTCGTCCGGTCGAAGGCCCGGGAGCAGTTCCGAGAGCCGCGCGTCGAACCGCTCGAGGTTCAGCGCGTAGCCCTCGACGTTGTTCCGGTGGCCGTACACGGTGTCGAAATCCACGAGGTTGGCGAAGATCAGGCCGCCGGACCGCTCAGCCAGCGCCCGTTCGACCTGGTTCATGCCGTCGTCGTCGGACACGGTGTGCACCGAGGCCGCGACGCCCTGGCCGGCGAACAGATCCACGATCTTGCCGATCGCGAAGGTGGCGACGCCCGCCGCGGTCAGGCGATCGAGCAGCGTTTCGCCGATCGGCGGCATCGCGTAGTCGTGCCGGTTGGACGTCCGGTGGAACGACCCGGGCCGGCCAACGAACGGCCGGGCGATGATGCGGCCGAGCCCCCGGCCCCTGACCATGATGTCGTAGGCGATCTCGCACTCGCGGTACAGCTCGGGGACCGGGATGATCTCCTCGTGCGCCGCGATCTGGAAGACGCTGTCGGCCGACGTGTAGACGATCGGCGAGCCGGTGCGCATGTGCTCGGCGCCGAGCTGCTCGATGATGACCGTGCCCGACGCGACGAGGTTCCCGATCGACGGGCGGCCGATCCGGCGCTCGAACTCGCGAATGATCTCGTCGGGAAAGCCGTGCGGGTACACCGGGAACGGGCGGTCCATGGTGAGACCCATCAGCTCCCAGTGGCCGGTGACCGAGTCCTTCCCAGGCGACCGCTCGGCCATCCGGCCGAAGGCCGCGGCCGGGTCCGCGACCGGCGGCGCGCCCGGCAAGTCGACGATGCGTGAGAGCCCGAGGCCGCGCAGCGCCGGGATCTCGAGCCTCGCCCGGCGGGCGATGTTCCCGAGCGTGTTGCTGCCCTGGTCGCCGTACGCCGCCGCGTCGGGCATCTCGCCGACGCCGACGCTGTCGAGCACGATGACGATGACGCGCGAGAAGGTCGCCGTGGTCACTGGGCTGGGTGGTTGTAGTAGCTGGTCACCGCGCGCGCCGCCGTGATGGTCGCAATCGCGTGCTTGAAGATCAGCTGGTCGGTGCCGTCACGTTCCACGATGACCGCGAAGCGGTCGAAGTTCTTGATGCGCCCCTCGAACTCGGAGCCGTCGATCAGGCGGAAGCGGACGGCCGAGCGGTCGCGACGCGCGTGGTTGAGAAACGCATCCTGGATGTTCGGCGTCGTCACCGCCGGCTTCGTGTCTGAAGATGATGGCATCACGCGTTCTCCTCGCCGCGGGCGCCGGACGCGCCGAGAGCTCGGTCGACGACTCGCGCCGCGCTCTCGAGCGCCGCCTGCCGCTCGCCCGGACCGGGTATGGTGTTTAGGTTAGGCTCTTTGCGGAACCAGATCAACTGACGCCGAGCGTAGTGGCGTGTCTCGCGGACGATGAGATCGCGCGTCTCCGCCTCGTCGCGAAGGCCGCGCAGGTGATCGAGCGCCTGGCGGTAGCCGAGGCTGCCGAACGGCCGAGCGGTCACCGGCACGCCGGCCGCGACGAGCGCCCGCACCTCGTCGATCAGGCCACGCCGGAACTGCTCCTCCACCCGCCGGGCGATGCGCTCGTTCAGGACCGGCGCCGGCACGTCGACCAGCAGACCGATGGTCCGCATCCCCGGCAGGGGCGAGACGGTGGCCGCGAAATGGTCGGTGAGCGGCGTGCCGGTGAGGAAGTACACCTCGAGCGCGCGAACCAGCCTGACGAGATCGCGCGGCTGGATGCGGGCGGCCGACGCCGGGTCCACACGCGCGACCATGCGGTGCAGGAAGGGGGCGCCCCGGCGGGCGGCGACCTGGCCGAGCCGATCGCGCAGCGCCTGGTCCCGCGCCGGACCGGGAAACAGCCCGCGCGTCAGCGCGCGGAAGTAGAACCCGGTCCCCCCGACGAGCACCGGCTGCCGGCCCCTCGTCAGGATCTCTCCGACGGCCGCCGCGGCGTCGCGGCCGAAGCGGGCGGCCGTGTAGTCGTCGGTCGGGTCAACGACGTCGATGAGGTGGTGCGGAATCCCGCGCCGGTCGGCGGGCGCGATCTTGTCGGTCCCGATGTCGAACCGGCGGTAGACCGCCGCCGAATCGCAGCTGATGATCTCGCCGCCGTAGCGCTCGGCGAGCGCGATGGCGAGGGCACTCTTGCCGCTCGCCGTCGGACCGAGCACGGCGATGAGAGGTCGGGGCGGATGCGTCACAAGGTCAGCGGAAGAACAGGCGGCCGATCACGTAGAGAACGACGAGCGAAGCGAGAGCCAGCAGGCCGCCCTGCTCGGTGCGCGTCATAGGGTCAAGGCTCAGGGCTCAAGGCGCAGGGGACGCAGACCCGTCAGCGATACGGCGGCGTCTCGTTGTAGTAGAACGTGATCGTGAAGGGGCAGCGCTCAACCGGGTACTCGGCCGGCAGCGGCTGCGTCGGGTTCGAGGAGATGAGCGCGCCCTGCGCGGCGCGGTTGAACGCCTGGACCGGGCACGGCCCGGCCACGTCGATCTCGGTGATGCTGCCGTCCTTGTGGACGACGAACGTCACGACGACGTGGCCCTTCATCGTCATGGCGGCCATCGGGATCAGCCAGTTGCGCTTGACCTGGGCGATGAACCGGCGCAGCCACGGCCCGAACTCGACGCCCCTCGAATCGAACTGGATGTCGGCCTGCGGCTCGCCCCCCGCCCCGCCCGGATTGTTGAACACGTCGCCCGGCGCGTAGCGGAACGGGTTGGCGACGGCCGCCGACAGCGGGCCCTGAGCCCCCATCGCGCCGGGACTGCCGTCGCGCGGCGCGCCGAGCGGCAGACCGGTCAGCCCCGTCAGCGGCGACCCGTTCTGCCCGTTGTCGCCGTTCTGGCCACGCTGCTGGGACGAGTCCTGGCCCGGCTGGGTCCTGGCGATCTGCGGCGGCGCCACGAGCGACCGCTGTTCCACCATCTCCGACGTGTTCCCGCGCGAGAACGGCATGTCGTTGGTCGGGTTCGGCGAGCGTTCCCGCGCCGCCGCTCTGCGGTTGGCATCCGACGCCGACGCGCGGGGCGACGCGGTCTTGGACTGGCGGTCGACGGCCGGCGACATGAACACGAAGCGCGGGTTCGGTTCGCGCTGCGCCGCCATCATCGCCGCCTTCTTGGCCGCGTCGCTCGGCGGCAGCGACGCGAGGTAGATCATCACGATGACAGCGACGATATCCAGGAAGAAGGCCGCCGACACCGCGATGATGAGGTGGAGGAGATCCTCCAGCCGCACGTACTCACGGGTCAGCGCCTCGTAATCTGGGCGATCGTCGTAAAAATCGAAGAACATCTGGGGTACGAAACTATAACACTCTGGCGTCGAAGGACCGCCGAGGCGGGCAGGCGCTGGCAGGACCTTTCCCCATTATAGACGCCACCCGCTCTGCTTTGGCCGCCCGCAGGCCGAATTCCCTCATTTCTCAGCCGTGTAGAGCATGACGATGCCCCATGACAGCGGTCGTGCCGAGGGCTGCCGGAAACCGCACGCGCGGAGAAAGTCGAGCATCACCTCCGGCGCGATGAAGCTGCCGACCGACGCCGGCAGGTACGTGTAAGCCGAGCCATGCCCGGACACGAGGCCGCCGATCCGCGGCAGCACGTGCCGGAAGTACGGCAAATACACGGCACGCACGAGCCGGGACCCCGGGATGGAGAACTCGAGAATCGCCAGCCGCCCTCCCGGACGGAGCACCCGGTGCATCTCGGCCAGTCCCCTCTCGGGCTGCTCGACGTTGCGGATGCCGAAAGCCACCGTGGCCGCGTCCATCGATGCCGAGGGCAGCGGCAGGCGGGTGGCGTCACCGCGCGCGAGGAGGATCCGGCCGCCCTCGCCGCGCGCCCGCACCTTCGCCCCGCCGAGGCGCAGCATCTCGGCAGAGAAGTCGATGCCGACGACGCGCGAGGCCCCGGGACGAGCCTCGATCGCGGCCAGCGCGACGTCACCGGTACCCGTGCACACGTCCACCACCCGCTCGCGCCCGGTGAGCCGGAGCGACCGGATCGCCAGGGTCCGCCAGCGGCGGTCGAGGCCGGCGCTCAGCAGGTGATTCAGCAGGTCGTACCGGGCGGCGATGGCGTCGAACATCGCGGCGACGCGTGCAGGGCGCTTGTCGATCGCCATCGCCGTCACGCTCCGTCCACCATGCGGCTCGCGATGCGTTCGGCCAGCGCCAGCGCGCGCCGGCCGTCCTGACCGGTGACGAGCGGAGGACGCCCATCCCGCACGGCCCCGAGGAAGTCCGTCAGCTCGCGCACCAGCGGCTCTTCGCGGACGACCTCGAGCCGGCCGCCCTCGATCCTTGGCTGGTCGCCGGCGCCGCGGACCAGCCGGTACATCTCGACCTCCTGCGCCGCGTAGTCGATCGAGACGTAGGCATCGGGCTCGAAGAACCGGATCTTTCTCACGCGCTCGCGGCTGATCCGACTTGCCGTCACGTTGGCGATGCATCCGTTCCCGAACCGCAGCCGGGCGTTGGCGATATCGACGCGCCCGGTCAGCACCGGGACGCCCACCGCCTCGACCGACGCCACCTCCGCGTGCACGAGCGACAGGACGATGTCGAGGTCGTGGATCATCAGGTCGAAGACGACATCGATGTCGAGGCTGCGCTCGGGGAGGGTGCCAAGCCGGTGGACCTCGATGAACCGGGGATCGCGCAGGTGGCTCGATGCGGCCGCCACCGCCGGATTGAATCGCTCCGTGTGGCCGACGGCCAGCACGGTGCCGCGCGCCTCGGCCGCCGCGATCAGGCGGTCGGCGTCCTCGACCGATCGCGCCAGCGGCTTCTCGACGAGCACCGGGATGCCCCGCTCGAGAAACGGCAGCGCCGTCGCGAGATGCGCCGCGGTGGGCACGGCGATCGACACCGCGTCCACCTCGCCGATCACGTCGTCGAGGCGGGTGAAGGGTCGCGAACCGAACGCGGACGCGACTTCCGCGGCCCGGTCCGGCTTGACGTCGACGACGCCGACGAGCGTCGCGCCGGGCAGGGCGGACAGGATGCGGGCGTGATGCCGGCCGAGGTGGCCGACCCCNNGCCACCAGTTCGGGCCGGTCGAACATGAGCGTCCGGCCCGCATCGATCGACAGCGCGGTGGCGCCCGCCAGGCGCATCGCCTCAATGGTCGGCAAGCCGACGACCGGGACGTCGAACCGCATGTCCTGGGCAGGCTTGGCCACCTTGACGACGCGCGTGCCCACGCCGGCCAGGTGCCCGGCCCGCGCGATCACCTCGTCGGTGCCCTCCATCGCCTCCACCGCCACGACGGCCCTGTCCTTGACGACGAGCGTCTGGCCGATGTCGAGGCCGGCCACCGCGTCGGCGATTCGGTAGCCGAACTCGAGGTCGGCCCGTTCCTCGTCGGTCAGCGGCCGCCCGGCGATCGGCCCCGGCCCGGCGACGAGCGGCGCCAGGAACGCGGTCGAGTCGAGCAGCTCGATGCCGTGGTCGCCGAGTACGCCGGCGACGGCCGAGATGAGGGCGTCGGTGTTCTTCGCGGGCAGCCGGAGCAGCGCGGCGAGGAGGAGTCCGTCGGGCACGACGCCCGAGAAGATCGTGGCATGGCGAACCTGGCCGGCCATGACGGCGCGGGTGACGCCGGCCTCGCGCAGGGTCTCGATGCAGCGGCCCAACTCGCCGAGCGACAGCCAGACGATCGCGGCCTGCGGCTCCCGCGCCGCCGCCTTGTTCAGCTCCGGCGAGGCTTCCTCGCGGAGGGCCACGACGGTGACCTCGTGGCCCAGCCGCCGGGCCGCGTCGAGCACCAGGAACGGAAACCGGCCGTTGCCGGCGATCAGGCCGATTCGCATGGGGTGCCTGCTCGGTCCCGCGTCGGGAATCAGTCCTCGACCTCGGGCTCGTCCGCCCGGCGGGTCGGCCGTCGCAAGAGTACGCCGCGGTCCGACCCGCGGATGAACTCGGTCAGGTACTGGACCTCCGGGCAGACCAGCGACTGGTCGGCCCGGATCCGGTTGACGGCCATCGTCGTGTTCAGCTTCGAGACGAGGAGGTACCGATAGGCGCGCTTCAGCTTCGCGATCGTCTCGGGCGCGAAGCCGCGGCGCTCGAGGCCGACCGAGTTCACCCCGTAGATGCGCGCGCGGTTGCCGACCGTCTTGGCGAACGGCATCGCGTCCTTGGTAACGACCGAGTAGCCGCCGATGAACGCGTGGCGGCCGACGCGGCAGAACTGGTGGACGCCGGAGAAGGCGCTGATGTTGGCGAAATCCTCGACGCGCACGTGGCCGCCCAGCGTGGCGGCGTTGCCCAGGATTGTCTCGTTGCCGACGCGGCAGTCGTGGGCGATGTGCACGTAGGCCATCAGCAGGTTGTGATCGCCGATCCGCGTCAGCCCCGTCCCCTCCGCCGTCCCGCGGTGGATGGTGACGAACTCGCGGATGATGTTCCCTTCCCCGATCTGGACTCGCGTGGGCTGGCCGGCGTACCGAAGGTGCTGGGGCGCCAGGCCGATCGACACGAACGGCGCGATGTCGTTGTCGTCGCCGATCTCGGTCCACCCGTCGATCACCGTGGAGGCCCCGATGCGGCAGCGCCGGCCGATGCGGACGTTGGGCCCGATGACCACGTGCTGGGCGATCGTCGTCCCCTCGCCGACGACCGCGCCGGGGCTGACGAGGGCCGTCGGGTCGATCGACGTCGGGTCGCGCTCGACGGCCATGAGCAGGTCGGCCTCGGTCACGAGCTGCTCGCCGACATACGCCGCGCCGTGGAGGAGCGACACGCTCCCGCGGGTCCTGCGGCGGACCACCACGACCCGCACGCGGTCGCCCGGCACCACCTGGCGCCTGAACTTGGCGTCGTTGACACCGCGCAGCATGGCCCGCGAGTCGGGTCGCCGGCCGTCGCGATGGAGCAGGAGGTAGGCGCCAGCCTGGGCCAGCGTCTCGACCATCAGCACGCCGGGCATGAGCGGCGTGCCGGGGAAATGGCCCTGGAAATAGACCTCGTCGACCGCGACGTTCTTGACGGCGACGACGCGCTCGTCGGGCACGAGCTCGGTGACGGCGTCGATGAGGAGCGAAGGGTACCGGTAGCGAAGCCGGTCGACCAGCAGCGGAATGGTGTCGGCGTGCACGAGTGTCGTCACCCTCAGTCAGACGGAAGACAGAAACCCGGGGACACGGGGGCCGGGCGCAGACGCGCGGGGCCGCCAGGCCCGACACTCCCGCCGCCCGCATGCGGTCCCGCGCCACGGCCGCCGCCGCCCGGCGGCGGCCTGGTCGCCCGAGAGGGTGCCTGCTACTTCGCGGCGCCGGCCGTCGCGGCGTCGAACCGCTTGATGATCTCGGCCGTCAGGTCGAGGCCCGAGTCGGCCCACACCATCCCGGCGTCAGTCTGGCTCAGCAGGATGTGCAGCCCCTTCTCCGTCGCGATCTGCTGGATGATGGGCGACAGCTTGCGCTGGAATTCCCCCTGGAGCTGTTGCTGCAAGTCCTGCATCTCGGCCTCGGCGTCCTGCTGGAGGCGCGTGATCTCGACCTGGAGCTTCTCGGCTTCCTTCTGCGTCGCCGCCCGGGCCTCTTCGCTCAGGAGCCCGCCGCTGTTGAGCTTCGCCTGGGCGGTCTCGAGCGCCTTGTTCTTCCCGTTCAGCTCGGTCAGCTTCTTCTCGCGGAGCGCGCTGACCTTCGCCGTCGAGGCCTTGCCCTCAGCCGACTCGGCCGCGATGCGGGGGATGTTGATGTAGGCGATCTTCGCCCCCTCGGGGAACGGTTTCGGCGGCTGCGGCGCAGCCTGCGGGGCCGCCGGTGGCGCCGCCGGCTTCTGGGCCGGGGCCGCCGTCTGCGTGGCCGGCTTCTGGGCGGCGGTGGCAGGCGTCGTCGGCTTGGTCTGGGCCAGCGCAAGTGTCGGTACTCCAGCTCCCAGAGCCAAGCTGAGTCCCACGGCAACAGTAAAGCGTCTCATCACTACAGTCCCTTTCTCTCTCATGCTCGGTTGACAGTCGATGGTGCCCGTCCTCGGCGCTCTCTCCCTAGAATGTCGATCCCACGGCGAACTTGAAGGCGAACGCGCTCTGGGGCTGGAGCGTGCTGTCCAGGATCCCGGAGCGCTTCGGGTTGTAGGCGAAGATCAGCCGGAACGGCACGTTGAGGACCGGCATGAAGAACCGCACCTCCGCGCCCGTCGAGGTCCTGAACTCGCTCATGTTGAGCTTCTGGCCGAAATCCCGCACCTGGCCCGCGTCGTAGAAGAGCACCAGGCGTACCGGGCCGGCGACCTGGATCAGGTACTCCGCGTTGAAGAGCAGCAGCTTGTTGCCGCCGATGACCAGCCCCGAGTCGGTCTGGTACGAGTCGAGCGAGACCTCGCCGGGCATCAGGATCGGCAGGAACGTCGAACCGTTGTACGTCGGCGGCACGGTCTCGATCGCCCGGGGGCCGATCGTGCGCAGGTCGAAACCGCGCACGCTGTACTCGCCGCCTGCGTAGAGCAGCTCGGTGATCGGCAGCTGCTTGCTGCCGCGGAACGGCGCGATGTACTGCGCCATCGCGTGGAGGCCGATCGAGGTTCGCTTGCTCTGCTGCAGGTACCAGGTGGCCTCGATGCTGGGCTTCCAGAAATTGGTGTCACCGCCGAGACCCGCCAGTTCGGCGGCCACGCTCAGCTTCTTGCCCGTCGTCGGAAACAGGGGGTTGTCGATGGTGTTGTAGACGACGCTCGGGATGATCTTGCTGATCGTGCGGGCGCCGCCCACGCCGAGCAGCAGCGTTTCGGCCAGGTACGGGTTGTTCTGGATGAGCGACGGGTCCTGGTAGATCGTGTTGACGTTGACGACGTCGGTGTGCTCGTAGCTGTAGTCGAGGAACAGACGGGTGAAGTCCTTGAGCGGGAACCCGAAGATGAGGTCGCCGCCCCACGAGCTCTGCGTGAACTGCGACTGGTAATCGAGCTTCCGCTTGAAGAGCGACACGCCCCCGGTGATCGCGCGGTCGAACAGGTACGGCTCGGTAAACGACACCTGGTAGTTCTGGGCCAGCGTGCCGGCCTGAAGGTTGACGCTGAACGTCTCGCCGCGGCCCAGGAAGTTGGCCGTCTGGAAGCCGATCGTGCCGAAGAACCCTTCGTACTGGGACACGCCGGCGCCGAACTGGATCTGGTTCCGGTTCTGCTCCTCCAGCTTCAGCGTGATGTTCATCTTGTTGTCGGCGCCCGGCGCTTCCTTGACGTCGACGTCCTTGGTCCCCTCGAGCTGCTTGAAGTAAGCGAGCTGGTTGATCCGCTTGATCGAGAACTTCAACGCCTCCGTATTGAAGACGCCTTCCTCGTAGAGCCGGATCTCGCGGCGGACCACCGTGTCGCGCGTCGTCGTGTTCCCGATGAACGTGATCCGGTCGATGAAGTACTGTTTACCTTCGTCCACCTGCAGGACGACGTCCACCAGCGGCGCGTCGGTCGGGAGCCTGCGGGCCTGGGCCGCCTTCGTCGCGGGGGTGGCGGGCTTGGGCGCCGGCTGCGCGGCGGGCTTCGTGTCCGCCTGCGCCGTCGCCGACGGGCCGCCCGCCATCCCGGGGTCGGCCGCCGCCTCGCCGTCAGATCCCTTGACGGGCTCCGGCGTGGCGGTCCCCTCGGTATGCGGTCGGGTCATCGGGACCAGGTTGAACTGGTAGTAGCCGCCGGCGCCGTACAGCTCGCGGGCCTTCTCGTAGCCCTTCCGGATCACCTTGTCGCTATACCAGTCACCTTCCTTGACCTTGAACAGCGGCCGGAGCGCCTCGGACTTCACGACCTTGTTGCCTTCGAAGGAGAAGGTGGCGATGCGGTAGCGCTCGCCCTCGGTGACCTCGATGCGCAGTTCGACCCAGCGCGCCCTTCGGTCGGGCGAATCCTCGATGTAGCGGAGCGAGGGTTCCGACACCCGCGCGCCGATGTACCCGTGGTCGCGATAGTAGGCCACCACCCGGTCGGCGTCCTCCTCGAACTTTCCTTCCTGGTAGGGCCCCGCGCCGGCGATGAAGGAGAAGAGCCCCTTCCCCTTGTTGTTCTTCATCTGGTGCTTGAGCGTGGAACTCGACATCGCCTTGTTGCCGATGAAGATGACGTCGCGGATCTTGACCTGCGGCCCCTCGTCGACCGAAAACGTCAGGTTCACCAGTTTCGGACCGCCAGGCAGCGCCTTGACCTCGGGCGTCACCGACGCGAACTGGTAGCCCTTCTCGGCCAGCATGTCCAGGACGACCTTCTTCACCTTGCGGATCATCCCGGGGTCGATGAACGTGTCGAGCCGGATCTCGGCGTTCTCTTCCTTCAGCTTGTCGTCGATCTTCGACTGCTCCAGATGCTTGGCGCCGATGTAGTCGACGATCTTGACGCGCTGCCGCTCCTCCACGTTGAAGGCCACCAGCTTGCCGACGACGCCGTTCGGGAACGGGAAATCGGTGACCTCGATCGACAGGTTGTCGAGAAACTTGGTCGCCCACAACGCCTGGAAATCCTGCCGGAGCGACTCGGCCGATGTCGTTTCGTCCCACGGAGTCCAGACGCCCGCCGAGGGACGACTGGTCTGGGTGTGGATGTAATAGAGATAGGTCTCGGCGTCGATCACCGAGACGCCGCCCTGCTCGGGGAAACACACGCCGACCTGGTAGATGACCGGCCCGGCGCCCTCCTTCGGCAGCTGGTTCGCCGGGGGCGGCCCGATCTCCTGGCCGCACCAGAGGACACGACCGCTCGCGGGCTTCTGCGCCTTCTCGGGCGCGGGCGGCTGCGCCGGCGCCGGTTTCTGTCCGGCAGGGGGTTTCTGGCCTGCGGGCGGCTGCTGCCCCGCGGGTGGCTGCTGCCCCGTCGTCGGCTTCTGGCCGGGCGCCGACTCGGCCAGCGGGCCGGGCGGCGCGGCGGGCGGCGCGGGCGCCACCGACGGCGGGACCGGAGTCTGAGCGGGGGCCTGACGGTCAGCGTGGACCGCTGGCATCGCAGCGAGACCCGTCCCGGCGCCGATCAGGATCAGCGCCCACAACACGAAGCAATAACGAGACTTGGGCATGAACTCGTCTGGAATCAGAACTGACCGCGCGCCCGGGCTCCGGGCGCGCCCCCGGGGGAGGCGCATCGGTGCCCACACGAACACCCTAGTTTACAGGGTATTAGACGTTTCAGGCCAGTGGCTGGCCTGAGGGTGCTTCCCCGACGGCCGAGAAGCTCAATCTGTCCCCTGCGAGACCCACCTCGATGAAGCCCCCTCGAAGGGCGCCGCGGATGATCTCCTCCGACAGGGGATCCTCCACGTACTTCTGGATGGCACGCCGCAGCGGCCGGGCGCCGAACGACCGGTCCTGACAGGTCTGCACAATGATCCAGTCGACCGCCTCGCGCTGCAGGGTCACCACGAGACGGCGCCCGACCAGGTGCTCGTTCAACTGGTCGACGAGCAGCCCGAGGATCTGCCGCAGGTCGTCGTCGGACAGCGGGTCGAAGACGATGATGTCGTCGATCCGGTTGAGGAACTCCGGGTTGAAGGTCCGCCGGACTTCGGCGAGGACCAGGTCGGCCAGGCTGCGGCGGGTTTCGGCCGCATCGGGCGGCAGGAACCCGGGGCCCCCCTGCTTCTGGATGTGCCGGGCCCCGATGTTCGACGTCATGATGACGATCGTGTTCTTGAAGTTGACGCGGTTGCCGAGCCCGTCGGTCAGGTGGCCGTCCTCGAAGACCTGGAGCAACAGGTTGAACACGTCGGGGTGGGCCTTCTCGA
>PMKG01000262.1 GCA_003157675.1 Acidobacteriota bacterium | reverse complement strand
GTCAAGGGGCGGCCCGACTACATGGGTGGCCTCGGACACACCAACCACCTGTGGGAGACCTGGAGCCGGATGACGTCAGTCGTCCGAGCCGGTCATCCGGACCTCCCGGTCAATGCCGAGTTCCGCGACGACGAGTGGCTGCGCCCCTTCATCGCGGCGATGCACATGCGGGCCGGACAGGGCGCCGGGCAGGTGGTGGAGATGCTCGATCTCGACGGCGTCTCGCGCGTGCTCGACGTCGGCGGTGGGTCGGNNACGCGATGGCGTTCGTCAGGGCCCGCCGCGGCATCTCGGCGGACGTCTTCGACCTGCCGAAGGTCGTGCCGCTGACCAGGATGTACGTTCAGCAGGAGGGGCTGGCCGCGGAAGTCGGCACGATGGAGGGCAACTACCTGCAGGATCCGCTGGGTGAAGGCTACGACCTCGTCTTCATGTCGGCCGTGATCCACAGCAACTCCGTGAAAGACATCCTGCTGCTGTTCGGGAAGGCGGCGCGGGCGCTGAGGCCGGGCGGCCAGCTGGTCGTGCAGGAATTCCTGATCAACGAATCACGCACCGGGCCGCTGCAGCCGGCACTCTTCGCGCTCAACATGCTGGTCNNCTTCATCCTGGAGCCCGACAAAACCGCCCCCCGTTTCGCCGCGCTCTTCGCGCTCAACATGCTGGTCGGCACGCCCGAGGGCGACGCCTATACGGAGTCGGAAGTGCGGGCGTGGATGACCGAGGCCGGCTTCGACCATATCCGGCGAATCGATACGCCGATCGGCACGGGCCTAGTCATCGGGAGAACGTAGTCCGCCGGCCATGGACGGTCCCGAGTTCTGGCGCAACGTCGCGGATGTCTTCGAAGGCATGGCGCTCTCCGGCCATCGGCGCCAGCTTCGAGCGGAGGCCCTCGAGCTCGAGGATCTGTTTCTCCTGATGTGCTTCATGGACCTGATGGGACTGCCGAACCCCGGCGCCCTGTACCTGCTCGACGTCTATCCATATCTCGTCGAGGAATTCCACCTGTGGCACCGGCGAATGGGATTCGACCGTTCACCGATCGCCAGCTTCTCCTGCTGCTGAACCGTGCGACATCTCCTCGACCGGCGGGTCCTGTTCTTCGGCGGCAAGGGCGGCGTCGGCAAGACCACCTGCGCCGCCGCGTTCGCCCTCGCGGCGAGCCGCGAGGGGCGCCGCACGCTGCTCGTGTCCACCGACCCGGCCCACTCGACTTCCGACGTGCTCGAGACGGCGCTCGGGCCGACCGAACGCGAGATCCTCCCGGGGCTTGCGGGGCTCGAGATCGATGCCGCGCGGGAAGCGCGGCGGTACGTGAACGAGGCCAAGTCGCGGATGTCCGGCCTGTTCGGCCCGGCCGTCCTCGCGGAGGCCGCCCGCCAGATCGAGCTGGCCTCGGCGATGCCGGGCGTCGCCGACCTGGCCGTCTTCGACCGGATGTCGGACCTGGTGCTGTCGCGGGCCGGCGGCTACGACCTGCTCGTCTTCGACACGGCGCCCACGGGCCACGCGCTGCAGCTGCTCCGCCTGCCCGACCTGCTGTCGTCGTGGGTCGAGGCGCTCACGCGGCGACGGCGGGAAGGGCTGGAGGCCAGGGCGATCGCGGCCGGGGCCGATGCGCCGGGCGCGCGAGGCGCGGACCCGGTGCTGGGGATTCTCGAGGCCAGGAGCGCGCGCCTGTCGGCGATGAGGGCCGAGCTCGGACGGGCCGATCGCGTCGCCTTCGTGCTGGTCCTCATCCCGGAGCGCCTGCCGCTCGAGGAGTCGGTCCGCGCGGCGCACGAGTTCTCAGAGGCCGGGATCGCCATCGGCGGCGTGATCGTGAACCGGGTGCTGCCCGACGCGGCGTCGGGCGGGTACTTCGAGGCGCGCAAGGCGCAGGAGCGCGTGTACCTGGAGGAAATCGAGCGTCGGCTGCCGCCGGTTCCGCGCGCGCTCGTGCCGCAGCTCGAATCCGACGTGCACGGACTCGCCGGTCTGGATCGGGTGCGGGCCTGTCTGGTGGCTGAATCCCAGCCGCGCGGGTAGAATAGCGGCAACCGCGCGAGCGGCGAAGTGCCGCGACGCGCCCGGCCCGGCCCGACGCGGGCGTCCGAGGCAGCCATGACGAAGACGCGACGGCAGACGGTGATCCTCGAGCTCGTCGGCAAGGAGGTCATCACCTCCCAGGACATGCTCCACCGTCGGCTCCGCACGCGGGGGATNNGACGGCGCCTACAGCCGGCCTTCAGAGGACGCCGCCAGCCCGGAAACGACGCTCGCCCAGCTGCAGCGCGTGGCGATCAGGTCCCTCTCCCGCACGGCCCGCGTCGACCAGCTCGTCGTCCTGCGCACGCCTCCGGGGGAGGCGCAGCACCTGGCGCTCGCGATCGATCGCGCGACATTCCCCGGCGTGGTGGGGACCATCGCGGGCGACGACACCGTGCTCGTCATCGCCGCGGGGTCGAAACAGGCCGCCGCGTTCCTCGAACACCTGGAAGCCCTGGCCCGCTGAACGGGCCCCCGGGCGGACGTGGCGACGCGGCGGGACGCCGCGGTTGCGCGAGCGCCGCCGTGTACGGTATATGTATGCAGTAAGGTGCATAGATATCCTCACGCCGTGGCGGCGGCTTCGAAGGAGACGAGATGGAGCGCATCGTGCTCGCGTACTCGGGCGGACTCGACACATCGGTCGCCATTCCTTGGCTGTCGGAGACCTACGGCGCCGAGGTGATCGCCGTCACGATGGACCTCGGCCAGGGAGAGAACCTCGACTTCGCGCGGGAGCGCGCGCTCTCGACCGGGGCCGTGGGCGCGCACGTGATCGACGTCCGCGAGGAGTTCGCGTGCGACTACATCCTGCCGGCCCTCCAGGCCGGGGCGATCTACGAGGACCGGTACCCGCTCGCGACCGCGCTCGGCCGGCCCCTCATCGCGAAGAAGCTCGTCGAGATCGCGCACCGCGAGGGCGCGCGGGCCATCGCCCACGGATGCACCGGCAAGGGGAACGACCAGGTGCGGCTCGACGTGTCGGCGCGCGCGCTCGACCCGACCATGAAGGTGTACGCGCCGGCCCGGGTCTGGGGGATGACGCGGAGCGACGAGATCGAATACGCCCGCGCGCGGAACATCGCGGTGCCGGTGACGAAGGCCAGCCCCTATAGCACGGACGAGAACCTGTGGGGCCGGTCGATCGAGTGCGGCGTCCTCGAGGATCCCTGGGTGGAGCCGCCCGAAGACGCCTTTTCGCTGACGCGCTCGGGCGCCGCCTGTCCCGACGGGCCGGCCTACATCGAGATCGCGTTCCAGTCGGGCGTGCCGACCGAGGTGAACGGCGTCGCGATGCCGCTCACCGAACTGATCCACAGCGTGGCCACGATCGCCGGCGTGCACGGCGTCGGGCGGATCGACATGGTGGAGAACCGGCTGGTCGGCATCAAGTCGCGGGAGGTCTACGAGGCGCCGGCGGCCGTGGTCCTGCACGCCGCGCACCGGGAGCTCGAGTCGCTCGTCACGGCGCGCGACCTCATCCGCCTCAAGCGCGAGCTGGGCGTGAAGTACGCCGACCTGGTGTACAACGGCCTCTGGTTCACGCCGATGCGGCAGGCGATCGACGCCTTCGTCGCGACGATGCAGGCACAGGTGACCGGGGAGGTGAGACTGCGGCTGTTCAAGGGGGAATGCCGGGCGGCCGGGAGACGATCGCCGTTCGCGCTCTATGACCACTCGCTGGCGACCTACGAGAAGGGGGACCGGTTCGACCACACCGCGGCCGAGGGGTTCATCAAGCTGTGGGGGCTGCCGGTCGAGACGGTGGCGCGCCAGGCCGGGCGCCTGCAGGCGGCGGCCCGGGTCGCCGCGACCGACGCGGCCGGGGGCAGCGTGGTCGTCGACCTAGCGGCCCCGGGCTACTCGCGGCCATCGGTGGTGTCCGACTGGGTCGGGCTCTGATCATGGCCCACCTCTGGTCCGGCCGGTTCGCCGGCGAGCCCGACCGGGACGTCTTCGAGTTCGGGCGGTCGCTGCCGTTCGACCGTCGGCTCATCGAGGACGACATCCGAGGCAGCCTGGCCTGGGTGGACGCGGTCGCGGCGGCGGGAGGCGTGTCGTCAGCCGACGCGGTGGTGATCTCGGACGGCCTGCGCGGCCTGCTCGAGGAGGTGCGCCACGACCCGTCGTCGGTCGAGGGCCCGGACGAGGACGTGCACGCCTATGTCGAGCGCAAGCTCATCGAGCGAGTGGGCGAGGCCGGCAAGCGGCTGCACACCGGGCGGTCGCGCAACGAGCAGGTCTCCGTCGACCTCCGCTTGTACCTGATGCGCCGGATTCCGGCCCTGCAGGCGGGGCTGACCCGCCTCGTGGACGCCCTGGTCGGCCAGGCCCGAGGCGCGGGCGACGCCCCCATGCCCGCCTACACGCATCTGCGCCGGGCGCAGCCCGTGCTCGTGGCGCACTTCTTCCTGGCGCACGTCGCGGCGCTCCGGCGCGACTACGAGTACTTCGACGTCGCGCGCCGCGTGGCCGACGCCCTGCCGCTCGGGTCCGGCGCCGTCGCGGGCACGAGCTACCCGCTGGACGTGGCGGCGCTGGCGACGCGCCTGGGGTTCTCCCGCGTCGCCGCCAACAGCATCGATGCCTCGTCGGACCGCGACTTCGTGTCGGTCTTCCTCCACGCGTGCGCGCTCGCGATGGTGCACCTGAGCCGGCTGGCCGAGGACCTGATCGTCTTCACGTCCGAGGAATTCCGCCTGTTCGAGTTGTCCGACGACGTCTCGACCGGCAGCAGCCTGATGCCGCAGAAGAAGAACCCGGACCCGCTNNAGCGGCTACAACAAGGACCTCCAGGAGGACAAGGAGGCCGTGTTCGACGTCGAGGCGACGCTCGGCCCATCGCTCTCGGCGATGCGCGCCGTCGTGTCGGGCCTCGCGCTCGACGCGGCACGGGCGCGGCCGTGGGCCTCGGGACTGCTGCTCGCGACCGACGTGGCGGAGTATCTCGTGGCGCACGGGATGGCGTTCCGGCAGGCCCACGAGACGGTCGGCGCGATGGTCCGGCTTCTCGTCGCCGACGGACGTGACTTCGAGTCGTTGTCGGCCGAGGAATGGGCGAGGTTCAGCCCGCTCTTCGGCGCCGACGTCCGGCGCGTCGTGACGCCGGAGGCCGCCGTGGCGGCCCGCCACACGCCCCAGTCGACCAACCCGGCATCGGTGGCGGCGGCGCTCGCCGAGGCGTCCGCCTGGCTGGACGGGGTGGCGGGGCGGGGAGGATCGGGGCTTGTCTGATTATGCATGAATGTGTATAGTTATGCAGTGCGTCGGCGGCACCCGGCCGCGCGACGGGCGAGGACTGACCATGAGCGACCGGCCATCCGCCGTCAACGGCAAGCGCAGCACCGACTGGGGCACCCGGCGCCAGTGCCCGGTCTGCGGCCAGTGCCTCTGTTTCGGCTGCCACCCGACCGGCCCCTGCCTCGACGACACCCACGACCAGGGGGCGAGTCGCGCCGACCAGGCGGCCGAACCGTCCAGGGCCCCGCTGAGATAGAATACCGGGCGCGCGGCGTCCGGCAGCACCTGTCCGATTCTTCCGGAGCGGAGTATCCCTCACGACGCGCAGCCACCTTGGCGCGCAAGCGGCGGGCGTGCGTCTCCGGTTCCCGAGACCGCCCGGGAGTTCACGGCGATGAGTTCACCTGAACAGGCGCCCCCGCCGGTCCCGGCCGATCGGTTCCCGGTTCGCATCTGGCTGATCTCGCTGGCCGGGTGGATGTTCGACTTCTACGACCTGGTGCTGTTCTCGTTCCTCCTCGTGCCGATCGGGCGGGAGCTGGCGCTGACGCCGGGCCAGGAGGCCACGCTGCTCGGCGTGGCGCTCGGGGGATCGGGGATCGGCGGCATCATCTTCGGGTACCTCTCGGACCGGTTCGGCCGGCGCCACGTCATGACGTCGACCATCCTGATCTACTCGATCGGCACCGGGCTCACGGCCTTTGCGCACGGGTTCTGGACCGTGCTGCTGTTCCGGTCGATTACCGGCCTGGGTGTGGGCGGACAGTGGGCGGTGGGCCACGCGCTGCTGGCGGAATCGACGCCGCAGAGGATGCGCGGCCGGGCGTCGGCGCTGCTGCAGGCGGGCGAGCCCATGGGCGTGGGGCTGGCGGCGAGCGTCGGCTTCCTGGTGGCGCCGGTCATCGGGTGGCGGTCCGTGTTCCTGCTGTCGTCGGCTTCCGCGCTCGTCGCGTTCATGGTCCGTCGTCACCTGCACGAGTCGGCCCTGTGGATGGCGCAGAAGGAAGAGCGGCTGTCCCCGGTCGCCGCGCTTCGGCTGATCGTGCACCGCCACCTGGTCGGCACGACGCTCAAGGGATTCGTGCTGGGTGTGCTCAAGCTGGGGACGTACTGGACCTGCTATACCTGGCTGCCGAAGTTTCTCCAGACGGAGTTTCACCAGCCGATCGGGCGGTCGGCATTGTGGATGCTGACCGCTCAGATGGGACAGTTCGCCGGGATGCTGCTCTTCGGCTACCTGGCCGATAAGTTCGGCCGGCGAGTGCTGTTCACGGTCTACTCGGTGGTGACCGCCGCGGCGCTCTATCCGCTGGCGTTCCACTGGCAGGCGCTGCTGTCGCACCCGGTGCTCTTCTGGGGCGCGTTCCTCGGTCTCGGTCTCGGGTCGGGATGCACGGCCGGATTCGGCGCGCTGCTCGCGGAGCTGTTCCCGACCGATATCCGGAATTTTACGATGGGCACGGTGTACAACACGGCGCGCGGCGTGCAGTTCTTCGCGCCGTTTCTCGTCAGCTACTTCGTGGCCGGATTCGGCCTGGCCGGCGGGCTCGGCGTGCCGCTCGTGCTGGCGCTCGGGACGGCCGCCTGGGTCTGGACGCTGCCCGAGACGCGACAGAGGAACCTGGCGGCCATCGCTGAATGACAGGGACCGATGGCCGGTTGCCGGGCAGGGCTCTCGGCTCTGGACTCTTGGCTCTGGGCACCGTCCGGCCCCGGCCCTGAGCCGCTGTCAGCCGTCAGCCAGCGGTAGATCTGTCCCGCCAGATCCTTGACCGCCGCGGTGACCGCGGGCGACAGTCCCGCTCCCATCTCTACCCGCTCGGGCTGGATGCCGATGATGGCCACCTCGCACCCGAGGTCGGCCTTGATGAACTTGGCGAGGACGGACGGCGGCAGCGTGTGAGTGGACGCACTGAGGCCGTCGGCCTCCCGCCAGTTGAGCCACGCGGTGGCCCCCGGCTCGTCGTCCAGCATGGCCGCGTCGATTTCGATGATCAGGTCTGGCGTGAACCGTCGCAGTGGGCCCGTGTAGCTCTCCGGGGCGGCCCCCGCGTCGATGAGGAGCACGTCCGGCGGTGCCGGCGTCCGCGCGGCCAGCTCCCTGACCGCGCACACCCCCGCGCCGTCGTCGCCGTTCATCTCGTTGCCCACGCCGATGATGGCGACGCGGGTCGGCCGGCGAGCGGAGAACTCGATCACGGCCTCTCCGGCTGCCGGCGGGAGTGCGTGCTCACGCCGGCGACACCGTGGGCGTCGCCACCGGGGACGGCACGGGGGACGGCGGATTCAAGAGCGCCTCGACGTCTTCGGGCCGGCCGAGGAGCAGCGCGAACGGCTCTCGGCTGAGCGCGGCGAGCTCCCACTGTTCGTGCGACATGCCGAGCGCGTCGAAATTGCAGCTCACCACGCACTGCGCGCAGTAGGTGCACCGATCGGTATGGAACCGCATGACGAACCGCTTGGTCGCCTTGTCCACCACGAGGAGTTCGACCGCGCGGGCCGGGCAGTCGCGCACGCAGATCTTGCAGCCGGTGCACCGGGCCGGGTCGAACGTCACAAGTCCGCGGAGGCGCCCCGGCGTGGGTCTTCGCTCGAACGGATAGCGCTCGGTCACCGGTCGCTTGAACAGCGACCGCGAGATGTCGCCAAGCATCGCGCCGATTCTCATATCCTTCTCCAGTGGTCTCTCTGCGCCTTACGACTTGAGTCTTGAGTTCTGAGTCTTGAGTCGCTCTGGCCTGAGCCTTGAGTCCTGAGCCTTACTTCAGCAGCACGAGCAGGAACAGCTGCGCCAGGGCGCACAGGATGCCGATCCTCCACCACATGCCGACTGTCTGGTCGATCCGCAGCCGGCAGAACAGCGACTGCAGGCCGGCCGTCACGACCAGCAGCGCGCCGGTCTTGAGCACGAATTCGATCGGGTTGGCCAGCCCTCCCAGGTAGAACGAGGCGACGAGCGTCAGCCCGACAAACAGCTCCACGTCGCGGCCGATGCGGAACAGCGCCCACCCGCGCCCGCTGTACTCGGTCATCGGGCCGGCGACGATTTCAGTCTCGGCCTCTGGAGAGTCGAACGGCGCCAGCTCCAGCTTGCCCATCAGGCCCACCAGGGCGACCAGAAAGCCAATCGGCTGCGTCAGCACGAGCCACCAGTGGCCGTGCGCGTAGAGGTCGACCATGCCGATCCGCCAGGTGCCGGCGGCGATGGCGGGGCCGAGGAGCGCCAGCAGGAACGGCGCCTCGTAGGAGAACAGCTGCGTCAGCGCGCGCGTGGCCCCGATGAGAGAGAAGCGGTCGATCGTGTTGGCGCCGGCCAGTCCCATCGACAGCGTCATCAGGCTCAGCAGGTAAAGCGTGACCACCAGGTCTCCCGTGAAGCTGTAGGAGGGGACGAGGCCGGCCATCGGCACGTAGAGTGCCGCGGTGAGCGTGCCGACCAGCGCCACGACCGGCAGGCCGTGGAAGAGGAAGGGATTCACCCCGTCGGGCACGATCTCCTCCTTGGCCAGCAGCTTGACGACGTCGGCGACGGGCTGGAACCAGCGCGGGCCGATCCGGTTCTGGAACTGGGCAACGAGCTTGCGATCGGCCCACTCGTAGACCGTGCCGCTGAAGAGCAGAAACAGGCCGCCCGGGAAGAGCAGCAGCGCGACCAGTGGTGGCAGCTGGAGGTTCATCGGTAGTACTCGATTCCGTATTGGCGCAACCGTGCCCACGTCCACGTGTCGGTGTCGTGGCGGCGGCGGATGGTCACCAGGCGGTCGTTGCACGAGAAGCAGGGGTCGATGCCGGCGATGAGCATCGGCACGTCGGCCAGCTTGTGGCCCGGGGCCGTCGCGAGCACCGAGCCCCAGTTGCATAGGCTGGGCGTCCGCACCTTGACGCGGTCCGGCCCGGCGCCGCCCGAGCTCCTCAGGTAGTAGAACAACTCGCCGCGCGGCGCTTCGACGCGGCTCACCGTCTCTCCGGGCGGCACGCGGGGCTTCACGCGGACCGTCAGGTCACCGGTCGGAAGCCGGTCGAGGATCTCGCGGATGACGCGGTAGCTCTCGAACAGTTCCTGCAGGCGGACGACGAACTTCGCCTCGAGGTCACCGGCGGTCGCCGTGATGGTCTTGACCGGGAAATCCGGGTATCCGGCGTACGGCGACTCGACGCGGATGTCGCGCGCGACGCCCGAGGCCCTGGCCGTCGGGCCCACCGCCCCCAGCCGCTCGGCCTCCGCGGTCGTCATCGTGCCGACGCCGCGCGTCCGGCCGATCATCGTCTCGTCGGTCGTGACCACCTTGAGGTAGTGGTGCGTCCGCGGCTCGAGGTAGTCGACCGCCCGCCGGATGGCATCGGCCTGGGTGTCGTCGACGTCGAACTTGACGCCGCCG
>PMKG01000400.1 GCA_003157675.1 Acidobacteriota bacterium | reverse complement strand
CACCGAGTGCCGGCGCTGCTCGGTCTACTGCCCCTACGGGATCGACACCGCGGAGATCACAATGATCGGCCGCGAGCTGCTGAACCTGGTGGGCTGCAACATCCAGTGGATCATCGAGCCGGCGTCGAACTGCGACCGTGTCGGCAACCACCTCGGGATTCAGCCTCACGCTTTCAGGGACAGCCTCGAATTCGCGGCCGACGAGATCGAGGAGCTGACGGGCATCCGGATCGACATCCCCATCAACAAGAAGGGCGCCGAGGTGCTGCTCGTCGTCCCCTCGGCCGATTACTTCGTGACGCCGCACTACTACACGCTGCTCGGCTACCTGATGCTGCTGCACGAGGCCGGCGTCGACTACACCTTCAGCGCCTACGCCTCGGAAGGCGGCAACTTCGGCCTCTTCGCCTCCCACGAGCTGGCCAAGCGCCTGAACGCCAAGATCTACGCCGAGGCGAAGCGGCTCGGCGTGAAGTGGATCCTCGGCGGCGAGTGCGGCCACATGTGGCGCGTCGTGCACCAGTACATGGGCACGATGAACGGGCCGGCCGACTTCCTCGAAGTGCCGGTGTCGCCGGTGACGGGGACGCGGTTCGAGCACGCCTCGTCCACGAAGATGCTCCACATCTGCGAGTTCACCGCGGACCTGGTCGCCCACGGCCGGCTGGCCCTCGACCGGTCGAGGAACGACCGGTGGAACGTCACGTTCCACGACTCGTGCAACCCCGCCCGGGCGATGGGCCTCTACGAGGAGCCCCGGACGATCCTGCGCGCGGTCGTCAACGAGTTTCACGAGATGCCGGAGGACACGATCCGCGAGCGGACGCTCTGCTGCGGCGCGGGTGCCGGCCTCGGCTCGGACGAGAACGTCGAGACGCGCATGCGCGGCGGCCGTCCCCGCGCCATGGCCGTGAACCACGTGCGCGAGCGCCACGGCACCAACTGCGTGGTCTGCATCTGCGCCGTCGACAAGGCGTCGCTGCCGCCGCTGCTCGACTTCTGGGTGCCCGGCGTCGAGGTAGCCGGCGTGCACGAACTGGTCGGCAATGCCCTGGTCATGAAAGGGGAGCGCCAGCGGATGACAGACCTGCGAGGCGAGCCGCTGCCCGGCGCCGGGGGTGAGCGTGCGTAGGCCGACGCTCCTCGTCGCCGGCCTGGCGGCGTTCGTCGCGCTGGCCACGTGGCCCGTCTGGCATGCGCTCGCGGGCCCGCGTCCGACCGCGCCCGAGTTGGCACGGCCTGTCGGCGCGACCGAGTGCGTGGCGCCGACCGACTACATGCGCGCGTCGCACATGAAACTGCTCGTGGAGTGGCGCGACCGTGTCGTCCGAGACGGCGTCCGCGCTTACACCGACCGACACGGCCGGGTGGTGACGATGAGCCTGTCGAAGACGTGCATCGGGGCCTGCCACACCGACAAGACGAAGTTCTGCGACCGCTGCCACGATTACACGGGGGTGAAGCCCACGTGCTGGGACTGCCACGTGGTGCCGCCGGTGCCGGCGCCGCCCGCGCTGGCGGCGCGGGGAGAGGTCCGATGAGCACCAGCCGCCGCGTCTTTCTTCGCCTGGCGGCCACGGCCGCGACGGCGGCTGCTGCCGGCTCTGCGCTCGGCTGCGCCGCCTCCGGCGGAGCGCGCCGCCGGCTGGCCATGGCGATCGACGTGAGGAAGTGCCTCGACGTCCACGGCTGTCGCGCCTGCGTCGACGCCTGCCACGAGGCGCACAACGTGCCGGCGATCCCGGACCGAGCGCACGAGGTGAAGTGGGTCTGGAAGGAGCCGTTCGAGCGGGCGCTGGCGGTTCGGGAGCCGGCGACGCTGCCCGCCGCGCTCCGCGGCAGCGAGGTCCTGGTCCTCTGCAACCATTGCGACAACCCGCCCTGCACGCGCGTCTGTCCGACCGGTGCGACGTGGAAGCGGGATGACGGCGTCGTGGCGATGGACGAGCACCGCTGCATCGGATGCCGGTACTGCGTCGCGGCCTGTCCCTACGGCTCCCGGAGTTTCAATTTCGTGGACCCGCGGCCGTTTGTCGCGCATCCGACCAGCGACTATCCGACGCGGACGAAGGGCGTCGTCGAAAAGTGCACGTTCTGCGAGGAACGCCTCGCCGTCGGGCGTCTGCCGGCCTGCGTCGACGCGTGCCCGGCCGGCGCGATGGTCTTTGGTGATCTGGACGAACGGGGATCGGAGATTCGGAAGCTGCTGAACGAGCGGTACTCGGTCCGGCGGCGGCCCGAGCTGGGAACGAGGCCGCAGGTGTTCTATGTGATTTAGCCGGCTCAGGGCTCAGGGACGAACGCACCATGCTCGAAAAGGCGCTCGACGGCGGACGACGGTACTGGCTGTGGCTGGCAGCCCTGCTGGCGGTCGTGTGCGCGGCCGCCTGGTGCTACGCGCTCCAGTTGCGCGTCGGGCTGGGCGTCACCGGCCTGACCCGGGACGTGACCTGGGGGCTCTACATCGCGCAGTTCACCTTCTTCGTCGGCGTCGCCGCCTCGGCGGTCGTCGTCGTCCTGCCGTATTACCTGCACGACTACAAGGCATTCGGCCGAGTGACCATCCTCGGCGAGTTCGTGGCCATCTCCGCCGTGACGATGTGCGGGGCGTTCATCTTCGTGGACATGGGCCAGCCGGCGCGCCTGCTGAACATCGTGCGCTACGCCGCCCCCGGGTCGCTGATGTTCTGGGACCTCGTCGCGCTCGGCGGCTACCTGCTGCTGAACGTGACCATCACGCGGGTAACGCTCGAGGCCGAGCGGTGCCAGACGGCTCCGCCGCAGTGGGTAAGGCGGGTGATCCTGCTTTCGATTCCCTGGGCGATCAGCATCCATACCGTCACGGCATTCCTGTACAGCGGCCTGCCGGGGCGTCCGTTCTGGCTGACAGCGCTCCTCGCCCCGCGGTTCCTCGCGTCGGCCTTCGCGGCGGGTCCCGCGCTGCTCATCCTGCTGTGCCTGTTCGTGCGCCGGTGGTGGGACCTCCGGGTAGCCGACGAGGCGATCAGGAAGATCGCGCTGATCGTGACCTACGCGCTGGCGGCCCACCTCTTCTTCGCGGCCGTGGAGTTGTTCACCGTGTTCTACGGCCAGGTGCCGGACCACCTCGAACCGTACCGCTATCTCTACTTCGGCCTCGATGGCCATGCCGTGCTGACGCCGTGGACCTGGGCGTCGGTGGGACTCGCGGTCGCCGCGCTCGGCCTGCTGCTGACGCCGGCGGCGCGCGCGCGCCGCTCGCTGCTCGCTGCGGCCTGCGTTGCCGTCTTCGTGGCGCTCTGGATCGAGAAGGGACTGGGTCTCGTCGTCGCCGGCTTCATCCCGGCGCCGCTCGGCACCGTCCCCGACTACGTGCCGACCTTACGCGAGGTGACGATCGTGGCGGGCATCTGGGCGGTGGGCGCCGCCATGGTGACGGTGTTCTTCAAGATCACCGCCGCCGTCAGGACGGACGGGCCGTGACCGGATCCCGAGCGCCACGGATCGTGGTGGCCGGACTGTCGGGCGACAGCGGCAAGACGCTCGTGTCGCTGGCGATCGCGCTGGGCGCGCGGGACCACGGCGTCGAGGTCCGCGCGTTCAAGAAGGGTCCGGACTACATCGACGCGTCCTGGCTCGCGTGGGCGACAGGCGCCCCCGCGAGGAACCTCGACACATTCCTCACGGGAGACGACGGTACGCGGCGCGCCTTTGCGAGCCACGCCGTGCGCGGCGCAGGTGCCGCGGCCCTGAACGTGGTCGAGGGCAACCGCGGCCTGTTCGACGGAGTGGACGCGGTCGGGTCGCACAGCACGGCGGCGCTGGCCGAATTGCTCGAGTCGCCGGTCCTTCTTGTGATCGACGCGCGCAAGATGACGGCGACGGCCGCGGCGCTCGTCTGCGGCTGCCAGGTGATGGCGCCCGACCTTCGAATCGGGGGCGTCGTCCTGAACCGGGTGTCCGGCGGCCGACACGAGTCGGTCGCACGCGAGGCGATCGAGCGCGCCTGCGGCGTGCCCGTCCTCGGCGCCGTGCCGCGCCTCGAAGAGTCCGACCTGCTGCCCGGCCGCCATCTGGGCCTCGTCACGCCGCACGAGCACGACGCGAAGGAGCGACTCGCCGACCGTCTGCGCGCCCTCGCTCGCGATGCGCTGGACCTCGACCGGATTCTCGAATGCGCGGCGGCGACCCCGCCGTTCGACGACGGGGACTCCACCGCCGCGGCGCCGGCCACGCCCGGCACGACAGCAAAGCCGGTGACGATTGGCTATCTCTCCGACTCGGCCTTCAGCTTCTACTACCCCGAGAATCTCGAGGCGCTGGAGGCGAGGGGCGCAACGCTGGTGCCCGTCTCTTCGCTTTCAGGCGACGTGGTTCCTGCGACGCTCGACGCGCTCTACCTCGGCGGCGGATTCCCGGAGACACACGCAGCCAGGCTCTCGGGGAACGCCGCGCTGCTCGACTCGCTCCGCGCCCGCGCCGCCGATGGTCTCCCGATCTACGCGGAGTGCGGCGGCCTGATGCTGCTCGCGCGATCCGTGTCCTGGCAGGGCGTGCGGCATGAAATGGCCGGCGTTCTGCCCGTGGACGTCGCCGTGCTCGCCAGGCCCCAGGGGCATGGCTACGTCGTCCTCTCGGTGGACCGGCCGAACCCGTTCTTCGGCGTCGGCCGCGAGATTCGCGCCCACGAGTTCCACTACTCGCACATCGTCGGCGAGTTGCCGGCGACGGCCTGCGCCGTCCTGCGGGGCACCGGCTGCGGCGGCGGACGGGACGGGATCGTGACGGGCAGCATCTTCGCGAGCTACGCGCACGTGCACGCCGCCGGCACGCCCGAGTGGGCCGATGGCATGGTGGCGGCCGCGAGACGACACCGCGACGGAGTCGGGTCATGACGGGGGGAAAACGCCGCGGGTGGCGGCACCCGATCTTCGTCGACCTCACCGGCCAGCCGATCGTCGTCTTCGGCGGCGGGACGGTGGCCGAGCGGAAGATCGAGATCCTGATCGAGTCGGGCGCGCGCGTCACGGTCGTCAGCCCCGAGGTGACGGACCTCGTCGCGCGGTGGGCCGAGGCCGGGCGAATCGCTCTCGAACGACGCCGTTACCGGGCCGGCGACCTGGCCGGCGCGAGGCTGGCCTACGCGGCGACGTCCGACCCGGACGTGAACCAGGCGATCCGCGCCGAAGCACGCGGCGCAGGGGTCTGGCTCAACGTTGTCGACCAGCCCGACCTGTGCGATTTCATCACGCCGGCGCTCGTACGCCGGGGCAACCTGACGATTGCCGTGTCGACCAACGGCCGCGTGCCGGCGCTCTCGAAGCAGATCCGGCAGGAGCTCGAGCAGCGTTACGGGCCCGACTACGCGGACACGGTCGAGCGGCTCGGCGACGAGCGCGCTCGCGCGCGGACCAGCCGCGTGTCATCTCCCGCGCCAGGAAAGGTCTACCTCGTCGGCGCCGGGCCTGGCGATCCCGAGTTGCTCACGGTCAAAGGCCGGCGGCTGATCGAGTCGGCCGACGCGGTGATCTACGACGCGCTCGTCGATCCGCGCCTGCTCGATCTGTGCCGCCCGAGCGCGGCCCGCATCTTCGTGGGCAAACGCGACAGCCGCCACAGCCTGCCGCAATCGGAGATCAACGACCGGCTCATCGAAGAGGCCAGGGCCCACCGGGTCGTCGTCCGCCTGAAGGGAGGCGACCCCTTCCTCTTCGGTCGCGGCGGAGAGGAGGCCGAGGCGCTCGGCCAGGCCGGCATCCCGTACGAGGTCGTGCCAGGCGTGTCGGCCGGCGTCGCCGCGCCGGCCTACTCGGGGATCCCCCTCACCCACCGGGACTTCACCTCCGAGGTCGTGTTCCTCACGGGCCACGCGGCGGCGAGCAGTTCGTGCCCGGTCGACTGGGGCCGCTACGCGAAATCGCGGGCCACGCTCGTCATCTTCATGGGGTTGCACAACCTGAAGGCGATCGCCCGGGAGCTCATCGAGCGCGGACGGGACCCGAAATGCCCGGCGGCGGTGATCGAGAACGGCACCACCGAGGCCCAGCGGACCGTCGTCGCCACGCTGGCGCAAATCGCCGAAGAGGCTGAGGCCGCCGGCGTCAGGCCTCCGGCGCTGATCGTCGTCGGAGAGGTCGTGAGCCTTCGTCAGAAGCTCGAGTGGTTCAAGGAGACATCATCATGCGGACAGCAGCAGCGGCACTGATTTCGATGGTGGCCCTCGCGGGGACTGGGCTGCCAGCCTTTTCGCAGACCATTCAGACGCCGGCCGAACAGAGCGGCTACACCCGCTACACGCAGTACCAGGACATCGCGCCCTTTCTCGACCAGGTCGCCAAGGCGTCGAAGCAGGCGAAGGTGCTGGTGGCGGGGAAGACCGGGGAGGTGAAGGACTTCGCCCCGGCGGACATCTACCTCGTCGTCCTCACCGCCGAGGGCATCGCGACGCCGCAGGCCCTGAACCGGAAGAAGCCGACCATCCTGGTGCTCGGCGCGCAGCACGGGAACGAGCAGTCGGGCAAGGAGGCCGCGCTCACGCTGATTCGCGACCTGGCCGTCGGCGACCTGAAGCCGCTGCTCGGGCAGGTAAACGTCCTCGTGATGCCGCAGACCAATCCGTACGGCAACTTCGTCAACCGGCGGACGAACGAACAGGACCTCGACCTCAACCGCGACCACGTCAAACTCGAAACGCCTGAGACGCGGGCCATCCACGCCGTCTTCCGCGCATGGATGCCCGAGGCGTCGATCGACGTCCACGAGCAGGGCGACAACTACTACCGCGTCAATTCCGGCCGCGTGACCAACGCCAACATCGCTCCGGCAATTCGTGCGTTCGCCCGCGACACCATCTACAAGGAGACCGAGGCGCTCGTCACGGCGGGTGGCTACACGTGGCACGAGTACCTCGTCACCGAGGCGATGGGCAGCCAGGGCGCCGCCGGCGCGGCCGAGCCGACGGGTGCGAATCTCGAGGAGCTGACTCGTCCCAGCACGGTCGACCTCAACGACGGCCGCAACAGCCTGGGAATCTACGAGACGATCTCGTTCATCCAGGAGAGCGCGTCGCGCCACGATATCCCCACGTTGAAGGACCGCACGACCTATCAATACCTCGGGATCAAGGGGCTGGTGCAGTCGGTGGCGCGTCACGCGGAAGAGGTGCGGACCCTGGTCGCGTCGAGCCGCGCGGCGCTGCTGAAGAAGGCGAGCGCGCCCGCTCCTGGAGACCTCGTCCACCTGCGGATGGTGCACGCCCGCGACCCGAAGGACCCGCAGATCACCATCCAGCACTTCCAGACCGTGCCTGGCGCCGATGCGGCGACCGCTTCTCCGATGAAGGTCGTCACGGAGGTGGTCAGGAACTGGTTCCCGAACGTCGAGCCCACGATCTCGGTGCCTCGGGCCTTCGGCTACATCGTCCCCGCGGCCAACAAGGACGTGGTGAAGACGATGATCGCGCACGGGATCGCGGTGCAGGTCTTCACGGCGGACACCGAGGTGGAGGTCGAGCGCTACCTCGTCGACGACATCACGCCGTCGACCGAGGACTATGTGGCGCCGGACAAGATCGCCGTGACGAAGCAGGCGGTCAAGGTAACGGCCCGAAAAGGCGACTACTACGTGAACGGGGCGCAGCCGGCTGCGAATCTCATTCCAAACCTGCTCGAGCCGCAGGCGGAATTCGGGTTCATCCGGTACAGGATGTTCAACCTCGTCCCCGACAAGGGCGCCACGTTCCCGTTCCTGAGGGTGGTGAAGCGACAAACGCTGCCGCTGGAGACGATCAAATAGGCAGGCGGCAGTAGACAGGTGTAGGGCGATTCTTCAGGGTTGCCTGAGGCAAGGCCAAATCCTCGCCGTATGCACGGTCTTGTAGGGCGACCCTTCAGGGTTGCCTGGCCCGTGTACAATCCCGCCCATGGTGCGCACCACCTCGGATGTCGTCGTCGACGCCCTCGAACGCGCGGGGATCCGGTACGTGTTCGGCTACCCCGGCGGGCAGAACGTCCGGTTCATCCAGGCGATGGAGGGGCGCGGCGTCGAGTTCGTGCTCGTCACGCACGAGGGGGCGGCGGGATTCATGGCCGACGTGTGCGCGAGGCTGACGGGCCGGCCAGGCGCCTGCCTGTCTACGCTCGGGCCCGGCGCCACCAATCTCGCGACCGGCGTGGGCAACGCGTATCTCGACCGCGTCCCGGTGCTCGCATTCACCGGCAAGATGGGCCGCAAGTGGCGCAACCGCACGGTGCAGATGCAGATCGATCACCGCGCGCTGTTCGCGCCGCTGACCAAG
>PMKG01000095.1 GCA_003157675.1 Acidobacteriota bacterium | reverse complement strand
CCCCGCCCTGACCGACTCGTCGATATCGAGCGCCCGAAGGCTCGAGAGCATCTTGGGGATGCTGCCGATCTGGTGCGGATAGTCGCTGCCCGCCATCACCCGGTCCGCTCCCGCAAACGCGATGGCCAGCGTCAGCGCGTTCGCGTCGAAATTGACGGTGTCGAGGTAGAAGCGTCTCAGGTGCTCGCTCGGCGGGCGTGTGATGTGCTGGCGGCATTCCGAGAACGCGTAGAACCCGCGATCGAGCCGCTCGGCCAGATAGGGAATCGCACCGCCGAGGTGCCCGAGCACCCAGCGGATGCGGGGGAATCGCTCGGTGACGCCCGCGAACACGAGGTGCGCGGCCGCCNNGAAGCCGACGAGCGGCATCAGCCAGTACTCCGTCATGGCCTCCACGCTCACCGGGTGGTTCGGGTGAATGTAGAGGATGGCGCCGAGCTCGTTGGCCTTTTCGTAGACCGGCCAGAACCGCTGGTCGGCGAGCGGCACGCCGTTGATGTTGCTGAAGACCATCGCGCCGGGCAGCCCGAGCTTCGTCATGGCCCGTTCGAGCTCTTTGGCCGACGCCGCTGGATCGTTGAGCGGCAGCGTGGCGAGCGCCGCGAAGTGTCGCCCGCGGGTGACGACGACGTCGGCGAACTCGTCGTTCACCAGGCGCGCGAGGTCCGCGGCGCGCTCGGGTGTCTCGACGTGCGTCCCCGGAGTGGTCAGCGTCACGACCTGACGATCGACGCCCAGTTGGTCGAGCACACGCTGCCGGTATTCGATATCGCGGTGCCCCTGCACGACGATGTTGTAGTCGCCCGGGTAGTACAGGAGCGGGTTGCCTTCGGCGTCTTCGCCGACCGTCACACTGGTGCCCTTCGATCGGAGCGCGGCCAGGTACGCCGGCGGATAGTAGTGGTTGTGAAAATCGACGATCGCCATGTCGGCGTCTCCTTGCTTCGCTTCGCGCATTGCCGTCCTCTGTTCGGGCGTCAGGAGGTGGCGGCCCGATGCCGGGCCTGGCGCCGCCTGCCAAGATAGTACGCCGGAAGGCCGGCGCCGACCAGCAGCAGGCCGAGCACGGCCTCCCGGGGATTGGCCACGAGCGCGCTGACGGCGATGGCGGCGCCCACGAGGGCGAACAGCGCGGGCACCACCGGGAATCCCGGCATGCGGTACGCGGGCGCGTAGTCGGGCCGGCGGCGGGCGACGGCCAGCCCGACCGCCAGCGCCGCGAAGAAGATCCACTCCGTATAGACCACCCGCGTGAACAGCGCGCGGTAGGTGCCGGTGGCCACCAGCACCGACGCCCAGATCGCCTGAAGCGCGATGGCCCGGTACGGGGTCTGGAATCGGGGATGGACCGCCCCGAGCCAGCCGAACCAGCGGCTGTCTCCGGCCATCGAGAAGTAGACACGCGGGCCCAGCAGGATCAGGCCGCTGAGGCCGCCGAAGGTCGAGACCACGACGAGCACCGACATGATGGTGCCGCCGCCGGATCCGAGCACGGCATCGGCCGCGTCGGCCGCCACGCGCGAGGACGAGATCACCGTGTCGAGCGGCAGCACGTAGAAGTACACGGCGTTCAGCGCCACGTAGCAGACCGTCACGATCGCGGTGCCGATCATCAGGGCGAGCGGAATGGTGCGGCGCGCCCCCACCGTCTCGCCGGCGACGTAGGTCACCATGTGCCAGCCGCCGAAGGTGAAAAGTGCTGCGGCGACCGCGGCCGGGAACCGGGTCAGCAGATCCGGCGTCGTGCGACCGCCGACGAAGTGCGGAACGTGCCGGCCGGCGGCGAACCCGACGGCGATCATCAGCGCCACGGCGAGCACCTTGCCGACCGTGAACGTCGCCTGCAGCCGGCTGCCGAACCGCACGCCGATGTAGTTGACGGCCGACAGCAGCAAAATGACGACGATGGCCATGGCGCGCTGATCCTGAGCGGAAAGCGGGACCATGTAGGCGGCGTACCGCGCGCAGATGACGGCCAGCGCGGCGATGATCCCGGAGTGCATGCTCCAGAACATCGCCCACGCCCACAGGAAGCCGGCCGCGGGCGACAGCGTCTCGCTGAGGAACACGTAGATGCCGCCGGTTTGCGGATAGGCCGACGAGAGCTCGGCGCAGATGAGGGATCCGACGACGGTCAGGGCGCCCGCCACGATCCACGCCAGCAGGAGAGCGGGAATCGACGGCAGCGCGCCGCTCATCTCCGACGGCTGGACGAAGATCGAGGCGCCGATGATCGTGCCCACGACCATCGCGGTCGCGTGGGGGAGCCGAAGCGCCCGCCGGAGTCCCGTCGGACCCGTCGTCCGCGGCGTCTGCATGGAGGCCGAATCGTAGCACGATGGCGGGCGGGCTGGATGGGCGGGGGAAGGCGTTGATTGTGAAACTATTCAGGAGTATTATCCATTGTGGTATAACCAAACAGGAGTGACTTCCATTATGGTGCATCGAGACTTCCGACGGCTTCTCGAGGTCACCATGCCGGCGGGACAATCCGCCTTCCTGTGGGGCGCCCGCAAGACCGGGAAGAGTACGTACCTCCGCACCGCATTTCCCGACAGCCTGAGGTTCGATCTGCTCGAGACCGACGTCATGCTCGAGCTGGCCAAGCGGCCCAGCCTCCTGCGCGAGCGGTTGCTGGCAACGCCGCCACGCCAGCTCCGGACGCCCGTCATCATCGACGAGGTTCAGAAAGTCCCGCAGCTTCTCGACGAGATCCACTGGCTGATCGAGAACAGGAAGCTGCAGTTCATCCTGTGCGGATCGAGCGCCCGCAAGCTCCGGCGGGGCCGGGTCAACCTGCTTGGCGGTCGCGCGTGGCGATACGAGATGCACCCGTTGGTGTCGGCGGAGGTCCCGGACCTGGACCTCCTCCGGGCACTCAACCGCGGCCTCGTGCCGGCGCACTATCTCGAGACCGAGTACCGTCGTTCGCTCGACGCCTACGTCCGCGACTACCTCGAGCAGGAGGTGTTCGACGAGGGGCTGACGCGAAACATCCCGGCGTTCGCCCGCTTCTTCGACGCGATGATGTACTCGCACGGGGAACTGACCAACTTCGCCAACATCGCCCGCGACTGCGGCGTGGACGCGAAGACGGTCAAGGAGTACTACCAAATCCTCGTCGACACGCTGCTCGGCACGTTCATCGAGCCATACAAGAAGCGCCAGGAGCGTCAGGTCATCACCAAGGCGGCTCGCTTCTATCTCTTCGATGTCGGCGTCGCAGGCGCTGTGACGAGGCGCCACATCGCCGACGAGCGCGGAGAACAGTTCGGCCGCGCCCTCGAGCACTTCATCCTGATGGAACTCCTCGCCCACCGCTCGTACCGGGACCTGAACTACGACATCCATTTCTGGCGCACGAAGAGCGGCCTGGAAGTGGATTTCATCCTGGGTCGTGGCGAAGTGGCGATCGAGGTGAAGGGCACGAACCGCGTCGACCACGCGGAGTTCCGCGCGCTCCGCGCGTTCGTCACGGACCACCGCCCGCGCCGGGCGCTGATGGTCTGCAACGAGCGCAGCCCGCGGGTGCACGACGGCGTCGACGTGCTGCCGTGGCGCGAATTCCTGGCCCGGCTGTGGGGCGGCCAGATCCTATCGTGAGCGGTCGGCCCCAGCCTCCTGCTCAGCGTCTGGCGTACGTCGTGTCGACGTAGTCGTCGACGAGGCGGCGGAAGGCGTCAGCGAGTTCCTCGGCGGTGCCCTTGAGCGTTG
>PMKG01000271.1 GCA_003157675.1 Acidobacteriota bacterium | reverse complement strand
GAAGGCCAGGAACTTGAGGATGCCGAGATTGACCGACGGATGGAAGCGGAGGCCGCCCTTGTAGGGGCCGATGGCGCTATTCATCTGGATACGGAAGCCGCGGTTCACCTGCACGTTGCCCTGATCGTCAACCCATGGCACCCGGAACATGAACACGCGCTCCGGCTCGAGAATCCGCTCCATGATCTTGTGCTTGCGGTATTCCGGGCGCCGCTGTAAGACTAGATCCAGCGAGTCCAGGACTTCGGTGACCGCCTGGTGGAACTCCGGCTCGGCCGGGTTCTTGGCCTTGACTTCCGCCAACAGGTCCTTCACGTAATTCGACGCCATTCCGGTCCTCCTTATGAAGACAACCAACGCGACTCGGGGGCCGCTGGACGTCATTTGTACCAGAGCAGTAGAATGGCGTCCAGTGGTACTTCATGTTTTGCTTAAATGTAATCTGAGTAGATATGGCTCGACCTCTCGCTCACGATGACGTCTTCCAGGCGATCGCCAGTCCGGTGCGCCGTACTCTCCTCGATAAGCTGAGCAACCGGGAACAAACCGTGCATCGTCTCGCCGAATCCTTCGACATGAGTCTGCCCGCCGTGTCGCAGCAACTCGCGATCCTCAAGCGCGCCGGCCTCGTCACCGCGCGCCGCGCCGGCCGCTGGCGCGTCTACCGCCTCAACGCCGAACCTCTGCGCGAAATCGGCCGCTGGCTCGACACCTACCAGCGATTCTGGAACGCGCGGCTCAAGGCGCTCGGCGAGGACCTGAAGAGATTCGAGAAGCAGGACGAACGCTGGCGGTAGTCACGCGGGCCAGGAGGCTCGCGCTACCGATCTCTTGCGCGTAGGGCCGACGTCCTCGCCGGCCGTGAAGATTGAAGTTTGATGGCGAGGTGCTGGACGCGGGAGATTTCTTCTCGCCCCTTCGCGTGCTGACAATCGACCTTTTGGCGA
The DNA here is from genome assembly GCA_003157675.1 of Acidobacteriota bacterium. Classification (GTDB taxonomy): domain Bacteria; phylum Acidobacteriota; class Vicinamibacteria; order Vicinamibacterales; family Fen-181; genus FEN-299. The sequence continues at coordinate 5,111 of PMKG01000271.1, read as the reverse complement.
TTGATGCGCGCCGCCGTGTGATCCTGGAGCAGTCTTGAATCTTGAGTTCTGAGTTCTTGGTCCTGAGCCTTGAGCCTTCAACTCGTGATCTTGATCGGCACCAGTTCCGTCGCCTCGCCGCTCGGTCCGGTCGCCTTGACCTCGATCAGGTACTCACCCGCCGCGAATCCCGCCAGCGGCAGGTCGAGTTGATACACGGTCCCCGGCGGCTGCGGCGCCTTGACCGGCAGGTCCGCCATCCCCTTCCCCATCCGATTCAGCACGCGGGCCGACACGCTGGGCACCTCGCTGCCCGGCGCGTAGGCTTCGAAGCGGACGACCAGACGCTCGGTGCGCCGGAACTCCCGGGCCGGCGTGGGGACCGGCGACGGACTGGCCAGCAGGGCCTGATACTCCCGGGCGGTGGCGGTACGGAACACGGCGGGCGTCGACAGGGCGATCCGCACCTGTGTCAGATCCGGCACCGACAGATCGCGCGCCTCGCTGTCGAGCGTCTCCCCCTGCTCGCCTTTGACCGTGATGCGGACCTGAAGCGATCCGGGCTCGGCGTCGAACGCCACCAGGGCCGGCGCGGGGGCTGGCGCCGGCTGCTCCGTCTCGCCGGCGACTGGCCGGGCGGCCGTGTCACCGGGCGGAGGCGGGTCGCCGACCGGCCCGTTGTAATAGACGCGCGAGCCTCGCGCCGCCTGCAGCACGACGCTCAAGCGCCCCCTGCGCTCGAGGCCCGGCACTGGCGGCAGCGGGTCCCACACGAACGTCACCCGCGTCCGGCCGCCTTCGCCCTTGCCCGTGCCGATCCACTCGCGGATGTAGCGCCCCTGCCGCGGCTCGGCGATCGACCCGAGCGCCTTGCTGACGGCGGTCGGCACCGGCGGGGGCGGCGGAGCCAGCGCCCGCGCCATCTCCTCCTTCGTCAACGCCCAGTACCCTCTCCGGGCGCGGATCTGCACGCCGGGCCGCCGCGTCCTGACCTTGATCTCGTGGAACTTGCCGTCGGCCGTCGTGTTGGCCGAGTTGTAGCCGAGCAGATAGTAGGCGCTCGAATCCCGGACGACCTGCTTCAGACCGGCGTCGAGATCGTTCCGGTTGACGATCGCGCGGCCGTCGGTCTCGTCCGCCAGCATCCGCAGCGACTCCATGGTCGACTGAAGCAGCTGCCGGTCGGTCTGCTGCCCGACACCTTCAGCCAGGCCGAACTCCCCGGTCGCCAGGCCGCGCGGGTCGACGGCGTAAATGGCGGTGTTGTTCCGGTTGGCGGCGTCGTACACCGGCCGCAGCATCTGCTGGACGTCGAGATTCGCGAAAAACGCCGTCCGGTCGTCCACCGACTCGAGCCCCTGCGCGTTCCGCGCCGGGTTCCCGACGCCCGGCATCGAGGAAATCGGGTCGTTCAGCTGCGCGGGCAGGACGCCGGTGTACCCCTCGCTCACGAGGATGACCGCCTTGCGCCCCTCGCGCAGCGACCCGAGGTGAGTGACGAGCGATTCGAGCGCCGAGAGGCTGACTTGATTCCGGATCTGCTCGACGGTGGCCGCCGGGTACATGGCGAACTGCTCTTCGAACGGGTAGCGCGGCTGGTAGTCGTACTTGCGCCCCTCGAAGTGCTGGAGCGTCGAGAGCAGCGCCTGCTGGTTGCGCCCGAGCAGCACGGTGCTGACCGGCATCTCCGGGTACATGATCCCGCACAGGTCGTTCGGCGCGAGCTGCTTCTCCACGAACGCGGTGAGCGTCCTCCGGACGGCCATCGCCGAACCCCGCCGCACGTGGTAGTCGTCCAGGAAGATGACGAACAGCCGCACGTCGTCTCTCGCCGCCTCAGACTCCTCGTCGTACTCCGTGCGGATCTCCCGCGGCGCCGCGTCACCCGGCTTCGGCTGCCCGTCCACCCTGACCAGCTTGAACGTCTCGATCTTCTGCGCCTTGCCGTCCTCGGTGACCTCGAAGTCGGCCTCGGTCAGATCGGTGATCGCCTGGTCGTGCCGGTCCGACGCGATCACGTCCACGCGGACGAAATTCACGCCGGCGCGGAAGGTCGGGACCTGGGGCGGCGGCGCCTTCTGGGGCGCCTGCGCCAGGGGCAGCACGGCCAGGGCGCCGACGACCGCCACCGGCGCCAGCGAGGAGAGGATGCGCATAGGAAATCCGCAGTGTGATGATACCATCGTGCTTTCACATCAGGAGAAAAGCCCGTGGCCCACGAGTCGCCCGAGACCGGAGTCCCGCTCACCGTGCTCGCCGAGGACGAACAGCTCTTCTCTGCGAGTGTCCTGGAGTTCGCCGACCAGCGCATCCGCCCGCTCGTCCGCGAGATGGACGAGCACGCGAAGATGCCGCGCGAACTCGTCGACGAGCTGTTCTCGCTGGGCGTCATGGGCATCGAGATCCCCGAGGCGTTCGGCGGGGCTGGCGCGAGCTTCTTCCACTCCGTGCTGGCCGTCGAGGCGCTGTCCCAGGTCGATCCATCGGTCGGGTTGCTGGTCGACGTCCAGAACACGCTCGTGTCGAACGCCTTGCTCCGGTGGGGCACCGCCGAGCTGAAGGACCGCTACCTGCCGGCGCTGGCCACCAGATCGGTGGGGGCCTACGCGCTCTCCGAGGCGGGGTCGGGCAGCGACGCGTTCGCGATGGCGACGCGGGCGACCGCGCGCGACGGCGGCTTTCTCATCAACGGGCAGAAGCTCTGGATCACCAACGGCAACGAGGCCGACATCTTCATCGCCTTCGCCAACGTCAACCCGGAGGCCGGCTATCGCGGCATCACGGCGTTCGTCGTCGAGCGGGGCGCGGCCGGGTTCACCGTCGGCGAGAAGGAAGACAAGCTCGGCATCCGCGCGAGCAGCACCTGCGAGCTGCTCTTCGAGGATTGCTTCGTGCCGGCGCTCCAGGTGCTCGGCGAGGTCGGCAAGGGCTACAAGGTCGCGATCGAGACGCTCAACGAGGGGCGCATCGGCATCGGCGCCCAGATGATCGGCGCCGCTCGCGGGGCCCTGCAGCACGCGGTGGCCTACACCAAGGAGCGAAAACAGTTCGGCAAGGCCCTCTCGGACTTCCAGGCGGTCCAGTTCCAGCTGGCCCAGGCGGCGACCGAGCTCGAGGCCGCCCGCCTACTGGTCTACAACGCCGCGAGGCTGCGCGACGCGCGCAAGCCGTTCCTCCGGGAAGCGGCGATGTGCAAGCTGTTCTCGTCGCAGGTGGCCGAGCACGTCACGTCGCTGGCCGTGCAGCTCTACGGCGGCTACGGCTACGTGAAGGACTACCCGGTCGAGAAGCTGTTCCGCGACGCCAAGATCGGCCAGATCTACGAGGGCACGTCGAACATGCAGCTCCAGACGATCGCCAAGCTGCTCCTGGGGTAATCGGCGCTGACGATGAGGAGTCGGGCTGTCTGAATCCTGACTCCTGATTCCTGAATCCTACTAGGTATGACTGAAGTTCTTCGCGTGACCGGAATGACCTGCGGCGGGTGCGAGAACGCCGTCAAGCGCGCTGTCGGGAAGCTGGCGGGTGTCGAATCGGTGGACGCGTCGCACGCCGAGCAGTGCGTGACGGTGACATTCGACGCCGCGCTGGTGAGCCTGGAGGCCGTGAAGGCGAAGATCGCGGCGCTGGGATATCAGGTTCAGTGAACCTTACAGTGGCTGGTGGTCAGTGGCTAGTCGATCACGCGCGTCACACCGGTCGCTGCTCACTAGCCACTAACAACCAGCCACTACGTTGTTCTCATCAACCTCTCGAATATCGGCTTCAACCGTGCGGCGGTGTGCTCGAGTTCCTCGGGCAGCACGCGCACGTCGCCGACCACCGACATGAAGTTGGTGTCGCCGGTCCACCGCGGCACGACGTGGACGTGCAGGTGGTCGGCCACTCCCGCGCCGGCGGCCCGGCCGAGGTTCATCCCCACGTTCAGGCCCTGCGGGTGGTACGCCTCGGTGAGCGCCATCTCCGCGGCGCGCGTCAGCCGGATGAGTTCGTCCAGCTCCTCGGGCGTCGCTTCGGCCAGTGCCGCGACGTGGCGTCTCGGCACGACCAGCAGGTGTCCGTTGTTGTAGGGATAGAGATTGAGGATGACGAAGCAGGTGGCGCCGCCAAGCAGCACGAGCGGCTCGGCCCGCTCGTCTGTCTGCGCGTCACAAAACACACAACCCTTCGACTCGCCGCCGCTGACGTAGGCGAGCCTCCAGGGCGACCAGAGGCGTTCCACGGGCGCCTTCCCTGCAAGGTGAGACGTCAGATGCCGCTCGCGGTGTCCTCACCGACGGACGGCCCGGCCGGGCTCCCCACGTCCTCGGTCCGGTTGATCAGTTCCTTGAGTTCCTTGCCCGGCTTGAAGTACGGGATCTTCTTCGGCGGCACGTCCACCCGGTCGCCCGTCTTGGGGTTCCGCCCCTTGCGCGGTTCCCGACGCCGCAGGCGAAAGCTGCCGAAGCCGCGGAGCTCGATCTTCTCGCCGCGCTGGAGGGCATCGATGATGCTCTTGAAGACGGTGTCGACGATGACCTCCGAGTGCTTCTTCGTGAGGTCGGAAACCCGGGAGACTTCCTCCACGAGTTCCGCTTTCGTCATACTGCCCCCTGGGATCACAGCCTCTCCTCCTGCTCTTGGACAGGGACGAGACGGACGGGCGACTCACCGGTCTACGCTTGACGCTTTGCGGTCTTCTCGTAGTGGGCAGTGGCTAGTGGTCAGTCGATCACGCGTGACACACTGCCAACTAGCCACCAGCCACTAGTCACTACACACCGCGGAACCTACTGCAGGTTCTTCAGATGCTCCGCGATCGTCGCGCCGACGCTGCCGCCGTCGGCGTAATGCTGCCAATCCTGCCGATCCTGGTCGAGACGCAGCGCGCGGATGCTCAGCCCGATCTTCCGTTCGCCCGGACTGAGCTTGATGATCTTCATCGGGTAGGTCTGTTCGACGGCCAGCTCGATCTTCTCGCCGCCGCCCTGCGTGTCGTCGAACTCCGACACGTGAATCAGGCCCTCGATCCCCTCGGCCAGCTCGACGAACGCGCCGAAGTTGGTCAGCCGGACCACCTTGCCCTCGACCGTGTCGCCCACCTGGTGACGCGAGAAGAACTCGTCCCAGATGTCGGTCGCCAGCTGCTTGAG
>PMKG01000090.1 GCA_003157675.1 Acidobacteriota bacterium | reverse complement strand
TGTTGATCACCCGGCGAAGGCGGTCCGACCCGGTTTCCGGCGCGATCGTGATCGTTCGCTCCCCGCTCTCGCGAAGCAATCGGACGATGGTCGGGGTGATGTCGTCGAGGCGGAGCGAGGCGGGGCTGATGTGATAGCCCAGCTCGAGGAGGCGGGCGAGGATCCGCTCGATCTCCGGGTGGTCGCAGAGCGCGATTGAGACGAGGCCCACGCGGGACGCGTGGGGACGGGCGGCCTCCGCGAGACGGAGAATGCGGCCGGCGTCGAACGACCTGACGGGCAGGTAGTTGTACCCGGCCCAGCAGAAGCGGCAGAGGTTGGCGCAGCCGCGAACCACCTCCACGAGGAGGCGGGATCCGAACTCCGTGTCCGGGGAGAAAACCGTCGTGGCCGGCGGGTCGCCCAGCTCCGTCGTGCGGAGCGCGGCTTTTATCACGGGCGCGCAGGCACGCGACCCGGCGACCGGCTCGAACCTATCGACTCGCCCGTCCTCGAGGTACCGAACGTCGACGAGCGCCGGGACGTACATGCCAGTCTGTCCGGCGAGGCGCGCCTGGATCGCGGCGCGGCCGCCGCCGGCTCTCGCCGCGTCGACGAGCGCCGGCACCAGGACTTCCCCCTCGCCGGCGCAGACCAGGTCGACAAACGGCGCCAGCGGCTCGGGGTTCAGGAAGCTGGTGGCTCCGCCGAGGACGACGAGCGGGTGGCGGCCGTCCCGGTCCGCGGCGCGCACGGGCAGGCCGGCGAGTCGCAGCATGGTCAGGACGTTCGGGTAGTCCCACTCGAACGACACCGAGAAGGCCAGCACGTCGACGTCGGCGACGGCGGTCTGCGACTCGAGCGTGATCAGTCGAACCCCGGCCCGGAGCGCCTCGGCGAGTTCCTGCTTGGGCGGCAGGAACACGCGTTCGCAGACCGCGTCCTCCCGCTCGTTGAAGAGACGGTAGACGGTCTGGAACCCGAGGTTCGACATGCCGACGAAGTAGGTGTTGGGAAAGGCGAGCGCCACGCGCAGGCGGTCGGCATGCGGCTTGCGGATGACGCCGACTTCGCGGGAGAGAACCACCCGCGCCTGTTCGCGTTGTTCCCAGGAGCTCATGGCATCGGTTCTGAGAGGCGGCCATGGCAGTCCCGGACGAGGATCGGGCGGAGCGCCGGCTCGAGTTGAGGCGCCGGCGGTCGCGTGTGCCGTGGGTGTTTTCAGTCTACCACGCGCCGGGCCCGCCTCCCGGCGGCGCCCGGCACGCGTGTTCGGGTGGCGGCTACCCCTGCCGGCGCAGGAACGCCGGGACGTCGAGCGGCGACGGCTCGCCCGCTTCAGCTTCGCTCGAGGGCGCCGGCTCGGCCGGGTCGCCGTTGACCACGGCGCGGGCCTGCGCGGGCACGGAGATCACCGAACGGCGCCGCACCGGGATCGATGGCGTGGCCGAACCGATCTCGGCGGGAGGCGCCGCCTGACGGTGATCGTCGTACCACGTCTGGTAGCTCTCGATGGCGACCGGCGTGTCGCCGCCGGGCCGGGCGCCCCGGTTGGGCCGGCCGTCGCCGAACCCGGTGGCGATGACCGTGATCTTCACGCTCTCCCCGAGGCTCGGGTCGACGACGGCGCCGAAGATGATGTTGGCGTCCTCGTGGGCCGCCTTGAAGATCGTCTGGGACGCGTCGCTGACCTCGCCGATGCCGAGGCTGGTCCCGCCGGTGATGTTGATGATGACGCCGCGCGCCCCGTTGACCGACGCGTCCTCGAGCAGCGGACTGGAGACCGCCTTCATCGCCGCCTCGGTCGCCCGGTCCGGGCCCTCGGCGATCCCGGTGCCCATCACGGCGACCCCCATGCCGCTCATGATCGCCTTCACGTCGGCGAAATCGAGGTTGATGAGCCCGGGCACGAGGATGAGGTCGGAGATCCCCTGGATGGCCTGACGCAGCACGTCGTCGGCCGCGGCAAACGCGTCGAGCAGCGACTGGGTGCGGTTGACCGCGAGCACGCGGTCGTTCGGGATGGTGATGACGCTGTCGACCGTCTCGCGGAGCTCGATCAGGCCCTGCTCGGCCTGCCGGTTGCGCCGGCCGCCCTCGAAGATGAACGGCTTGGTGACGACCGCGATGGTCAGCGCCCCGATCTCGCTCGCCAGGCTGGCGACGACAGGGGCCGCCCCGGTGCCGGTCCCTCCGCCCATCCCGGCCGTGACGAACACCATGTCGGCGTCGTCGAGCGCCTCGAGCAGGCGCTCGGTGTCCTCGAGCGCGGCGGCGCGGCCGACGGCGGGATCCGCGCCGGCGCCCAGCCCCTTGGTGAGTTTTTCACCCAGCTGGACCTTGATCGGCGCGACGCTCTGCTGCAGCGCCTGCACGTCGGTGTTGGCGACGATGAACTCGACGCCGCGGAAGCCGGTCCGCACCATCCGGTTCACGGCGTTGCTCCCGCCGCCGCCGACGCCGATTACCTTAATCCGCGCGCCGAGCCGGCGCGGGTCCTCGCCAAGTTGGATCCGCAGCGATTCCGCCACCGCTTCGCTGCCGGACGTCAGGTGCTGCACGTTCGCCATTCACGCCTCCAGGTGTCGCGCCCTAAGATGAAAACCGTCCGTTCGATTCCGTTATGTCGCGTCCGCCCCGCCGCATCCCGCCCTGCGGCCGACCGCGGATCAGGATCCTGCCGGTCTGTCCGCCCGCGCCTTCAGCATCTGCGGCCGGACGAGCGCCAGCCGCGTGCGGCGCGGCATGCAGATCANNCCGTCAGGACCTGGTCGCTTCGAGCGGCCCGCGCCGAGCGCGCCGACGGCGATTCGCCATGCTGGCTCATGTTGGCTGCGCTCCATCGCTCACTGGATGAACTCCTGCCACCACCGCCGGAATTTCCCGGTCAGCGCCGACCACGGTCCGCCGCCCTCGGCCGGCTGCTCGCGCAGCGACAGCGTGTAGGCGCGCTGCGCCAGGCCGACCGCCGTCGCGAACGCCGGGCTGTTCACGTGGTCGGCCAGCCCCCCACCGATGCCGATGGGCGTTCCGCGCCGGATCGGGAGATCGAAGATCTGCTCGGCGATTTCCGGCAGGCCCTCGAGGATGGCGCCGCCGCCGGTGAGCACGATCCCGGAGTTGAGCACCTTCTCGTAGCCGGCGTGCCGGATCTCGTCCCAGACCAGGTGGAAGATCTCCTCGGCCCTCGGCTGGAGCACCTCGGTCAGGATCCGGCGGCCCATCACGCGCGGGCGCCGCCCGCCGACGCTCGCCACCTCGATCGTCTCCTCGTCCTCGACCATCCCGGACAGCGCGCAGCCGCTGCGCCGCTTCAGCTTCTCGGCCTCGGGGATCGGCATCCGCAGGCCGACGGCGATGTCGTTGGTGAAATGGTCGCCGCCGACCGGAATCACCGCCGTGTGCCAGAGGCTGCCGCGCTCGAAGATCGCCAGGTCGGTCGTGCCGCCGCCGATGTCGACCAGCGCCACGCCGAGTTCCTTCTCGTCGTCGGTCAGCACGGCCGTGGCGGCGGCGAGCTGCCCGGGAATCGTCCCGACGACGTGCACCTGGGCCCGGTTCACGCAGGCCACGATGTTCTGCGTGGCCGTGACGCTGCCGGTCATGATGTGAACGTTGACCTCGAGCCTGGCGCCGCTCATGCCGACCGGGTCGCGGATCCCGTCCTGGTCGTCGACCACGAAGTCCTGCGGGTGCACGTGCAGGATCTGGCACCCGGTGGGGAGCGACACGGCCTTGGCCGCGTCGATCGCCCGGCCGACGTCCTCGTGGGTGATCTCGCGGTTCTTTCCGGACAGGGCCACGACGCCGCGGCTGTTGAATCCCTTCACATGGAGCCCGCAGAGCGCGAGGTGCACGTTGTCGATCTCGATGCCGGCCGTCAGCTCCGCCTCGACGATCGCCTTCTTGATCGCCTCCACCGCGGCCTCGAGATTCACCACCCGTCCGCCGCGGATGCCGGTCGACTCGGCGACGCCCATGCCGACGATGCTCAGGCTGTTCTGCTCGCCAGGCTCGCCGACGATGGCCGTCGTCTTCGACGTGCCCACGTCGAGGCCGACCAGGTATCGTTCCTTTCGCGCCACGCCTCCTCCGCCGCCAGCCCACTGGCCCCTCACCCGTGCTCCACCCGTTCCTGCGCTCCGTCGCCCGCCGTGTCGGTCGTGCCCACCGCCGCCGCCTAGCGGTCCCGGCCCGCCCGCTTCCCGCCGCCTGGGCGCGCCACGGGCGCGGCGGCGCGGACCGGCGCGGCCGCGGCCTGCGCCCCGACGTAGACCCGCTCGCCGAACCTGAGGTCGACGTAGTCGATCGCCGGCACCTGCGCGCGCAGCGTCTGCGCCAGGTCGAGGTACGACTGCAGCCGCTCCAGGAACCGTTCGTCGCCCAGCCTGATGCGCGCCGTGTCCTGGTCGATGATGACGACGGCGTCGCGCGGGTCCGAGACGTCGACCTGCGAGATTCGCCGGGCCAGGTCCGGGCGTCTCCGCACCTCGCGCAGCAGGTTCGACGCGAGCTGGACTCGCCGCTCGTTCGCGCCGGCCTCCTGGCCGGCTCCAAGGACGAGGCCGTCGATGATCGGCAGGTCGAAGTCGGCGTACCTCGGGCCGTACTCATCGATTTCGTCGCCGTGCTCGTCCACCAGGAACAGGTCCTCTCCCACCCGCCCGATCGCCATCGGGCGCCGCTCGACGACGCGCACGACGATCGTCGCCGGGAGCGATCGGCTGATCGTCGCGTCGGCCACCCAGGGCGACGCCAGCAGGCGGCGCCGGTAGTCGTCGAGCCGGACGCGCAGGATGTTCTGGCCCCGCAGGCCGTCGACGAGCGCGAGCACGTCTCCCTTCGACAGGTGCTGGGTGCCGCTCACCTCGACCTGCGCCACGCGCAGCATCGACGCCGAGAGCGCCGCGACCACGCCGCGGACGGCCAGTCCGATCACCACCGCCGAGACGCCGACGACGATCGCCAGGCGGAGCCACGTCCGCCACGGCGTCTGGCGCCGGCCGGGCTTGACCTGCGCCCGCAGGAACCGACGATCGGCCGCAAGGGTGACGGGCACGATCACACGCCTCTCGATCCGCTGTCGCGCGCCGCCAGGCCGCACGCGCTCACGATGTTCCCGCCTTCAGCTCGGCCAGAATCGCCTCCGACGCGGCGCCGATCGTGCCGGCGCCGAGCGTCATGACCACGTCGCCGGGCCCGGCCAGCCGGGCAATGGCGGACGGCACGTCCCGGACGTCCCGCACGACGTGCAGCGGGCCCGTGAAGTCGCGCCGGATCGCCGCCGCGAGCGCGTCCAGCGTGACGCCGGGAATCGGGTCCTCGCTCGCCGCGTAGATGTCGGTCAGCACCACGACGTCGGCGCCCGAGAGCGCCGGACCGAACCGGTCCATCAACTGCCGCGTGCGCGAGAAGCGGTGCGGCTGGAACACGACGAGGAGCCGCCGCCCGAAGGCCGCGCGCGCCGCGCCGACGACCGCCGCGATCTCCGTCGGGTGGTGGCCGTAGTCCTCGATCACCCGGACGCCCCCCGCCTCGCCGTGGTCCTGGAACCGCCGCTCCGCGCCGCGGAACTCGCCGAGCGCGGCGGCGATCACCTCGAAGCTCACGCCGAGTTCCAGTCCCACGGTCACGGCGGCGAGCGCGTTCTGCAGGTTGTGCCGCCCCGGCACGCGCAGCACGATCGAGCCCAGCGTTACCGGCCCCTTGCGCCCGGGCGCGCCGTCCACTCCCCCGCCGCGCACGACCGTGCACCGCCAGTCGAACCCCGAGCCGCTCACCGCCACGCCCCGGTAGTCCGCGTCGGGCGCGTCGAGCCCGTAGGTCGTCACCCGGCGCGTCATCGCCGGCAGCAGCGGCCGCAGGTGCACGTCGTCGGCGCACGCCACGACGGTGCCGTAGAACGGCACCTTGTTCGCGAAATCGACGAAGGCCTGCTGGAGGTCCTCGAAGTCGCGATAGCTCTCGAGATGCTCGTGGTCGACGTTGGTCACCACCGCCACCGACGGCGTCAGCTTCAGGAACGACCGGTCGCTCTCGTCCGCCTCCACGACCATGAACTCGCCGCGGCCGAGCCGGGCGCTGCTGCCGAACGCGCTCAGCCGACCGCCGATGACCGCGGTCGGGTCGAGGCCCCCGCGCTCCAGCACGAGCGCGATCATCGAGGTGGTCGTCGTCTTGCCGTGNNAGCTCGGCCAGCATCTCGGCGCGCGGGATGACCGGGATGCGGCGCCTCCTGGCCTCGACGATCTCCTCGTTGGTCGGCCTGACCGCCGACGAGTACACGACCACGTCCGCGTCCCCCACGTGCGCGGCGTCGTGCCCCTCCTCGACCCGGACGCCCAGCGAGGCGAGGTGCGCGGTGACCGGAGACAGCTTCGCGTCCGAGCCGCTCACGGCATATCCGAGGTTGGCGAGCAGCTCGGCAATCCCGCTCATGCCGCTGCCGCCGATCCCCACGAAATGCACTCGCCTCGTGCGTCCGAGCACTCGTTACTCCGTCGCCGACGCTTGCTGGGAAATGTTCAACAGCACGCCCATGGCTGCCAGGCTCGCCAGCATCGACGAGCCGCCGGCGCTGACGAACGGCAGCGGAATCCCCTTCGACGGTAGCAATCCGATGACCACGCCGAGGTTCACCATCGCCTGGAGGCCGATCAGCGCCGTGATACCCACGGCCAGCAGGGCGCCGAACGCATCGGGCGCGCGACGCGCGACGCGGAGCCCGCGCCAGATGATCACCACGAAGCACAGCACCACGACCACGGCGCCGACGAGCCCGCGCTCCTCCGCGATGACGGCGAAGATGTAGTCGGTGTGCGCCTCCGGCAGGTAGAACATCTTCTGCACGCCGGCCATGAATCCCTTGCCCCACACCCCGCCCGTGCCGACGGCGATGAGCGACTGGATGGTCTGGAATCCCTTGCCGAGCGGATCGTCGTACGGGTTGAGGAACGCGAGCCACCGCTGGACGCGGTACCGTTCGAGCAGCATGATCGCGACGAGCGGCCACGGCAGGATGACGAGCGCGGTGATCACGCGGCGGTACGACAGCCCCGCCACGAACATCATCACGGCCGCCGCGGCGAGCAGCACGATGGCGCTCCCGTAGTCGGGCTCGAACATGATGAGCGCCGCGAGACCCACCAGCAGGATGCCCGCCTGGATCAGCCCCGGGTCGAGCGGTTCGTGTTCCTCCACCCGGCGTTCGAGCACGGTGGCGACGAAGAAGATGGCCACCAGCTTGGCGAACTCCGACGGCTGGATGCCGAGGCCGCCGCCGGCGCCCAGCCACCGATGCGCGTTGTTGATGGGCCTGCAGAAGAAGACCGCGACCAGCGCGACGGCGGTCGCGCCGGCCACCCACAGCAGCGCCGTGCGGTTGCGGTAGAACCGGTAGTCGAGCCTCATCAACCCGAACAGGAGGCCCAGCCCGATCGCGACCCAGATTCCCTGCCGGATCACGACGTACGCGGGATCGTGGAACTTCTCGTTCGCGGTGACGACCGAGGCGCTGTACACCCAGGCCATGCTGATGACGAGCAGCAGCAAGGTGGTGGTGAACAGCACCGCGTCGGATTTGAGCTTTCGCGCCATCTCCCGTCGCCCCCGCTCCGTGTCGCCAGGACCTAATGCCCGGGCCCGATCGATCCGACAACCCGACTGCGCGGCGGATGCCCGTGAGCCGCCAGCAGTCATCAGTCAGCCGGGGTTGAGACACCGACCTCGCAGACTGGGGCAGCCTGCGTTCCCAGCGGTCAGCTCTCAAACGCGCGGGCCGACTGACGACTGCTCACGGCTCACGGCGTCCGCCGTGCGCCTCCACGAGCTTCAGCACTTCCTGCTTGAAGACCCGTCCCCGTTCCGCGTAATCCCGAAACATGTCGAAGCTGGCGCACGCCGGCGCCAGCACGACGATCCCGTCCGGCGGCGCCGCGCCGAGCGCCGCGCGCACCGCGTCCGCCATCGACCCGGCGTCGATCACCGGGACCAGGTCGCTGAGCGCCTCGCGCACGACCCCGCGCGCCTCGCCGATGGCGACGACCGCCGACGCGCGCGCGCCGATGGCGGGACGCAGGTCGCGGAGGTCGCCCCCCTTGAAGCGGCCGCCGATGATCGGCACGACGCCCCGATCGAAGCTCTCGATCGCCCGGCGCGCCGACTCGACGTTGGTGGCCTTCGAGTCGTTGACGAAGCGGACACCCTTCACCGTCGCGACCGGCTCGAGCGCGTGTTCCAGCCCACCGAATCCCGAAACGGCGGCGCGAATGGCGTCGGGACCGGCGCCGGCCACCAGTGCGATGGTCGAGGCCGCCAGCACGTCGGACAGCAGGTGGCGCCCGAGCAACCGGACCTCGGCGACGGGCAGCAGCGGCACGTCCGCCTGTCCGTTCACGCGCCGGACGATCCAGCCGTCCGAGACGACCGTGCCCTCGTCGAGCGGGCGGTCGAGGGCGAACAGCCGCTTCGGTGCGAGCGCCCGCCGGGCCGCCAGTCTCATCGCCGCCGGGTCGTCCGCGTTCACCACCGCCCAGTCGCTCGCGCTCTGATTTGCGAAGACGCGCGCCTTCGCGGCGGCGTACTCGCGCAGGTTCGCGTGCCGGTCGAGATGGTCGGCCGACAGGTTGAGCAGCGCCGCGATCCACGGATGGAAGGTGACGGTCGTCTCCAGCTGGAAGCTGCTCACCTCGACCACGTGGATCGTCGTCTCCGTCGAGGCATCGACCTTCGCCGCGAGCGGAGCGCCGATGTTCCCGGACACCGGCGCGTCGAACCCGGCCGCGCTCAACATCCGGCCGACCAGTGTCGTCGTGGTCGACTTGCCCTTCGTCCCGGTGATGGCCACGATCCGGCCGCGGAGCAGGCGCGAGGCCAGCTCCAGCTCGCCGATGATGGGCACCTTCGCGCGTTTCGCCCGGGCGAGCGCGGGCTGTCGGAGCGGGACGCCGGGGCTGAGCACGACGAGGTCCGCCGACGCGAACAGGTCCGGATCGTGCGGGCCGAGCGCCATCGCGACGCCCGCGCCACGCAGGCGCTCGGCGTCCGGCAGGTCCGGCTTGAGGTCGGCCAGCGTCACGCGGGCGCCGCGCCGCGCGAGCAGCTCGGCGGCGGCGACGCCGCTGCGTGCGGCCCCGACGACCACGACACGCCGGCCTGCAACCTGAAAGTCGGACATCCCCATCCCCACCCACGGGCCGTCAGGCCCACCCGGAAACCCCGCGGCGGCTCGATCCGCTACGCCGCGAACTCGCTCGTCAGCCGTTCCACGACGCGCTCGGTCCTGATCCCGCGCGATCCCTTCACCAGCACGAGGTCGCCCGGCCGCACGAGTGCGGCAGCGATCTCGGCGGCCTCGACGCTCGTGGCGGCGTGCGTCACGGCCGAGTCGGGCATCCCCGCGTCGACGGCGGCCAACCCCAGGCGGCGCGCCGCCTCCCCGCCCACGGTCACGAGCCCCGCGAGTCCCGCGGCGACCGCGGCCCGGCCGCACGCCTCGTGGAGCGCCACACTCCCGGGCCCGAGCTCGAGCATCTCGCCGAGCACGGCCACCCGGCGCGCGAACCGCCGTTCGGCGGCCATCACCGCGAGCGCCCCGCGCACGGCGCCCGGGTTCGCGTTGTACGCGTCGTCGATGACGACCACGCCTCGGCCGAGGCGGATCACGTCGCCCCTGTGGGCCGATGCGCGAAGCGCGCGCGCCCGGCCGGCCACCTCGTCGAGCGGCACGCCGAACTCCCCCGCCACGGCCACCGCGGCCAACACGTTCCGCAGGTTGCCGGCCCCGAGCAGCGGGACGTCGAGGCGAATCGTCCCAGCCGCGGTGTCGACGCGCGCGAGCGTGCCGTCGATGCCGCACTCTTCAACCGCCGACGCTCTCACATCCGCCGCAGCCGACGTGCCGAACGTCACGACGCGGCCGGGGAACGCCGGCACGCGCGCCATGACCCGATCGTCGTCCGCGTTCGCGACCAGCACGGTGCCTCTCGTCGCCCCGTCGAACACCTCGGCCTTCGCGTCCGCGATCGCCTCGACCGACGGGAAGAACTCGAGGTGCACCTCGGCGACGTTCGTCCAGACCCTGACGTCGGGCTCGGCGATGTCCACGAGCCGCCGGATCTCGCCGGCTCGGTTCATGCCCAGCTCGACGACCGCCACCTCGGTCCGCTCGTCGAGCTCCAGCAGCGACAGCGGAAGGCCGATGTGGTTGTTCCTGTTGCCCGACGACCGCATCACCCGGTACCGGAGCTCGAGGAACGCCGCCGTGATGTCTTTCGTCGTGGTCTTGCCCGCGCTGCCGGTGATCGCCACGACCCGCGCGCCTGAACGGCGTCTCACCCAGCGGGCCATCCGCTGCAGCGCGCGCGTGGTGTCCGGCACCACGACGAGCGCGCGGCCCACCAGGAGATCGGGCCGCAGCCCCGGCATCGGCTTGCCGATCACCGCGCCTGACGCCCCGGCCGCCAGGGCCGCCTCGACGAAGTCGTGCCCGTCCAGCACGTCGCCCCGGATCGCGACGAACAGATCTCCGGGCTTCAGCGTCCGCGTGTCGATCGACACGCCCGGCACCATGGCCGCCGCGTCACCGGCCAGGAGCCGCCCGCCCACCGCGCCGAGGAGATCCGCGATCGTCCACGTCATCGGTGCCTGTTACCCCCGGCCCGCGCGCCGGCGCTCGAGCGCGTCGTGTGCCACGGCGACGTCGTCGAACGGAATCTCGCGGTCGCCGATGACCTGGTACTGCTCATGCCCCTTGCCGGCGATCACCACGACGTCGTCGGGCTGCGCGAGGCCGATCGCCCGCTCGATGGCCAGGCGGCGATCGACGATCGCCAGGTGCGGCGTCGGCTTCGGCGGCGTGTACTTCGGCTGGCCCTCGCGCGACTCGGCGGGCCGCGTGCGCTCGGACGGCATCGCCACGCCGCGCTTGATCTCCTCGATGATCTCGTTCGGGTCCTCGCCGCGCGGGTTGTCCGACGTAATGATCACGAGGTCGCTCAGCCGGGAGGCCACCGCGCCCATCAGCGGGCGCTTGGTCCGATCGCGCTCGCCGCCGGCGCCGAAGACGGTGATGAGCCGGGCGGTGGCCAGCGGCCGCGCCGTCTCGAGCAGGTTCTTCAAGGCATCGTCGGTGTGCGCGTAGTCGACCACCACCGTGACGTCGTCGTCGGGGCCCGAGACGACCTGGAACCGGCCCGGCACGCGGTCGAGCGCGGCGAGCCCCCGCTCGATGGCGTCGACCGGGAGGCCGCAGGCGATCGCGGCGCCGATCGCGGCCAGCACGTTGTACACGTTCGGCCGGCCGACGAGCCGCGAGCGGACCTCGACCGCTCCCGCCGGCGTCTTCGCCTCGCAGACGAAGCCCCGAAGCGAGTAGGTCAGCCCCGACGGGCAGATGTCGGCCTCGCGATCGACGGCGTAGGTCAGCGTTCGCCCGGCGAGGCCCGCGAGCGAGGCCCCGCGCGGATCGTCGAGGTTGACGATCGCGGCGGCGTCCGGCCCCAGCATCTCGAACAGCCGGCGCTTGGCCCCGAAGTACGACTCCATGTCGCCGTGGAAATCGAGGTGATCGCGCGTGAGGTTCGTGAAGACGCCGGCGGCGAAGTGCGTCAGGTCGACGCGGCGCTGCGACAACGCGTGCGAGGAGACCTCCATCGCGCAGGCGCCGCACCCGCGCGCGACCATCTCGCGCAGCATCTGCTGGACGTCCACCGACTCGGGCGTCGTCCGCGTCGCCGGCCGGTCCTCGCCGCCGGTGCGGTACACGATCGTGCCCAGCATGCCGCAGCGGACGGCCGCCGCTTCGAACAGCGCGCTCACCAGGTAGGCGGTCGTCGTCTTTCCGTTGGTGCCGGTGATGCCGACGACGGCGAGCTCTTTCGACGGGTCCTGGTAGAACGCCGCGGCAAGCCGCGCCAGCGCGAGGCGCGCGTCCGGCACGACGATCCACGGCGCCGCCACGCCCGGCGGCGGCCCCACCTCGGCCACCACCGCCATCGCGCCCCTGGAGAGCGCCTGCACCGCGAACTCGACGCCATCGACCTTCTGCCCCTTCAGCGCCACGAACACCGACCCTTGCGCGACGCGCCGCGAGTCGTACGCGACGGCCTTCACGGGGCGGCCCGCGAGCGCCGGGTCGGCCGGGCCGACGAGGTCGCCGAGCGAGGCGAGGAGGCCGGCCAGCGTCATGGGTGGATCTCCGCGGCCGGACGGCCGAGCGCCAGGCGGCAGGCGCCGCCGGGTTCGAGCGCGGTGCCGGGCAGCGGATCCTGGTCGATCACGACGCCCTCGCCCGAGACGCGCGGCGTGATGCCCAGCCGGGCGAGCACGCGCAGCGCCTCGCGAAGGCCGAGCCCGCGGAGTTCCGGCAGGACCACCTGGCCCGGCCACGACGGGCTCGCCACCGGCAGGATGGTGAGCGGCGCGGTCGGGCCGGCCACCGTGATCTCGCGGCCCGCGTCGTGGCGCGCGATGAGCACGGGAAGCGCGGGATTCACGTTCGGTGCGACGCCGAGGTAGCGCAGCGCCGGTTCGGCGATGCGGCGGAAGATCGGCGCCGACACCGTGCCGCCGAACGCCGGGTTCGGCCCGCGAGGCGTGTCGATGACGACAAGGATCGTGAGCGCCGGCTTGCGCGAGGGCACGAAGCCGACGAACGAGACGTTGTACTCGTGCTCGAGGTAGTGGCCGTTGAGGTTCTTGTTCGCCGTGCCGGTCTTGCCCGCCACCGTGAAGTCCTGGAGCGCGGCGAACTTCCCGGTTCCGTGCTGGACGACCTGCTCCATGATCGCCGTCATCTCCGCCGCGGTGTCCGACGAGGTGACCCTGCGGATCACCTTGCGGGGCACCGGGACGCGCCCGTCGGCGTCGATGACCGCCCGCACGATCCGCGGCTGCACGAGCTCCCCGCCGTTGGCCACGGTGCTGGCGGCCGAGGCCATCTGGAGCGGCGTCACGCTCACCTGGTAGCCCATCGACACCGACGCCAGGGCGCTGTCAGTCCACTGCGACGGCTGCCAGACGATCCCGGCGCTCTCTCCCGGGAAGTCCGGCGAGAGCCGCGTCCCGAACCCGAAGCTCTGGACGTATCGGCCGAGCCGCTCGGCGCCCAGGCGGAAGCCGATCTTGATCGCGCCGACGTTGCTCGACTTCACGATCACGTCGGTGAAGCTGAGCGTGCCGTAGCTGTGACCTTCGGCCTCCCGAACGACGCGCTTGGATCCGATCGCGATCGACCCGCCTCCGGTGTCGATCATGTCGGTCGGGCGCATCGTCTTTTCTTCGAGCGCGGCCGACGCGGTCACGAGCTTGAAGGTCGAACCCGGCTCGTAGACGTCGCTGACGGCGTGGTTGCGCAACAGCTCCGGCGTGGCGCGGCGGAAGAGGTTGGGATTGAAGGTGGGACGAATGGCCAGCGCAAGAATCTGGCCGGTATGCACGTCCNNTCGCCAGCGCGAGGATCTCGCCCGACATCGGGTCCATCATCACGACGGCACCGCCCACCGCGTGGTTCTCGAGGACGCCCGCCTTCAGTTCGCGTTCGGCGAGGTTCTGCAGGTACGCGTCGATCGTCAGCTCGAGCGACGCGCCTGGTACCGGATCCCGCCCGACGCGGCTGAACACCTTCCGGTCATGTTTGCGGCCGTCGAACTCCAGCAGCATCTGGCCGGGGCGCCCTCGCAGCTTCGCGTCGTAGGTGGCTTCGAGGCCCGCCAGCCCCTTGTTCTCGCCCCCGACGAACCCGAGCACCGACCCCGCCAGTTCCAGGTTCGGATAGTAGCGACGCGGCTCCTTCTCNNAAATACACGCCGTCGATCTTGAGCGCCGCGACCCGACTCGCCTGATCGGGGTGGACCCGGTGCCGCACGTAGAAGTAGTGGCTCTTCTTGCCAAGGCCCCTGGCGATCGCCGCACGCTCGGCCTCGTCGCAGTCGCCGAGCGCGCCGCAGAGCCTGGACGCCGCCTGCGCCGGGTTCTGCAGCTTGCTCGGATCGGCGCACACCGTATCGACGTCGATGCTGTAGGCGAGCACGCGGCCGCGGCGGTCGACGATGTCGCCGCGCTGCG
>PMKG01000050.1 GCA_003157675.1 Acidobacteriota bacterium | reverse complement strand
TGGTGCGGCGCCCGGAACGGGCGCTCGCGCAGCAGGCCGACGCCGGGCGGGAGAAGCCCGCACACCGAGTGAATCGACGTGCACTCGAGCGATTCGTCGAGCGTGAGGCCCGGCAGGATGCCCGGCACGCGCCTCGCCATCATCGTCTTGCCCGCACCGGGCGGGCCGACCAGCAGGAGGTTGTGCCCGCCCGCGGCCGCGATCTCGAGGGCGCGGCGTGGCACCAGCTGCCCGCGAATCTCGGAGAAGTCGACGGCCAGCCACCCGCGCGGGCTGGCGGGAGGGACGACAACGGTGCGGACGGCGGTGCCCGGGGCGTTGAGCGCGGTCACCGCCTCGGCCAGGGAATCCACGGGGATGACGCCGAGATGCTCGACGACCGCGGCCTCGACGGCGTTTCCGGAGGGCAGCAGAATCGTCGTGACGCCATCGCGGCGGGCCGCCGCCGCGATCGGCAGCACGCCGCGCGTGGCCTGGATCCCGCCGTCGAGCGAGAGTTCGCCGAGCAGCACCGTGTCGTCGGCCTGCCGGCGCTCGACGACGCCGGTGGCCGCCAGGACGCCGAGGGCGATCGGCAGGTCGAACGACGAGCCGCCCTTGCGCACGTCGGCCGGCGCCAGGTTGACGGTGATGCGGTGCGACGGGAATTCGAACCCGGAATTGCGAATCGCGCTGCGCACGCGGTCCCGGCTCTCACGCACGCTCGGGTCGGGCAACCCCACCATGTTGAACGAGGGCATCCCGAACGAAACGTCCACCTCCACGTGTACCGGGAACGCCTCGATGCCGAAGACGGCGGCGCTGCGAAGGCACGCGAGCACGCGGGGGCTGCTGCAAGCTTGCGGCCGGCCCGGAGGCGAGGCGGATCAACGAGGAACGCGGCGGATCGAGGTACGGCCGTGCGGCCACGTGTCGAAACCTGCCACGCGGGCTTCGCGCGCTGTGGCAGAATCCGCCGCCTTGAGCCCTGAGTCTTGAGTTTTCAGCCCTGAGCCTACGGCCGCGGCCGGCGGTCGGTCTTCGGCGCGAAGATCGTGAGGTGGGCGCCCGGCGTGAGCGCATCGCTGCTCAGGCCATTCCACGCTTTCAGCGCCGCCACCGAGATGTGGTAGAGCTGGGCGACGCCGTAGAGCGTGTCGCCGCGCTTCACCTGGTAGGTAACCTTCACGGCGCCGGAGCCGCCCGCCTGCGCCTTGGGCGCTGCCGCCGCCAGCCTGGTCTCCGCGGCCGGCGCCGGGCGGTCGGGCCGTCCGGCCAGCATCTGCGTGGGGTCGATCGGGATGATGAGGTTCTGGCCCGCGCTGACCAGCGATTTCGCGGAGAGGTAGTTGGCCGCCGCCAGGTTCGTCCGGCTGACGCCCAGCTTGCCGGCGATCGTCGTCAGGGTGTCACCGCGCTTGACGGTGTACCACTTCAGCGAGGCCGTGTCGGCAGGCGTGGCTTCCGCGAGCCTGGCTTCAATCGTGGCCGCCGTGCCCTTGGGCACCTTGATGTCGTAGCCCCCCTGGTAACGCACCGGCGTCGTCCAGCGGAGCAGCTCCGGGTTCAGATCCTGGATCTGGGCGACGCCCGTGCCGGCCCACTCGGCGATCCGCCGCAGGTCCACCGGGCCGGGCACCTTGACCTTCTCGTATTCGAGCGGCGCCTCGTTTGGCGGCTCGAACCCGTACTGCGTCGGGTTGCGTGCGATGACCATCGCCGCGAGGATCATCGGCACGTACTCGCGCGTTTCGCGCGGCAGGTAGCCGGGCCGCTTCGACACCAGGTCCCAGAAGTCGGTCAGGCTCGACCGTTTCAGCGCGCGGAGCACGAGATTGGGCCCGCCGTTGTATGACGCCAGCGCCAGGTGCCAGTCGCCGTCGAACGTCCCGACGAGCGTCTGCAAGTACGAGGCAGCGGCGCGGGTGGCCTTCTCCGGGTCCGACCGTTCGTCGATATACCAGTCACGCTTCAGGCCGTGCTCGCCGGCGGTCCCCGCCATGAACTGCCACACACCCTGGGCCCGGGCGCGTGACACGGCATTCGGGTTGAACGCGCTCTCGACGAGGGGCACGTAGGCCAGGTCGAGAGGAAGCCCCTCGGCGCGGAACACGTCCTGGATCATCGGCAGGTAGCGCGCGCCGCGCTGGAGCCCGGCCGAGAACCAGTCGTGCAGCCGCCCCTGGAACAGTTCGATGTAGGCGAGCACCCGTTCATTGGGCGGGATCGGCACGTCGTGCTCGGTGCTCTTCAGGTCGGAGGACACCGCCCGGGTCGTGGCGGCGGACGGCGCGGCCGACGGGGCAGCGGACTGTTCGAGCAGCGTGTCGATCGACGCCGGGTCGGGACGTTTCTCGGTGAACCCGTCGCCTTCGGCCAGCGCTCGCGCTTCGTAGGCGCTGATGCGATCGATGAGCAGGTCGAAATGCTCCCGGAGGCGCCGGTCGTACCGTGCGCCGTAGGGCGATTCGGCCACGACGTCGATCGCGCGGTCGAACTCCCGGCGCGCGCGCTCGAGGTGGCCGATGGCCAGTTCTTCTTGTCCGGCCTCGAAATGGCGTTGGGATTCGGCGAGCAGCGCGGCGATGGGATCGGCGACTGGCGCGGCGGGCGGCGACGACGCGGGTGCCTGCGCCCTGGCGGGCGGCGGCGTCGGCGCGCTCAACTGCGCCTGCGACCGTGCGGAGCACCCCGCCAGCGACAGGGCCAGCCCCGTCAATGCGAGCGCAGTTCGCCAGTGAGCAGCACCCATTCAGACTCCAAGGTCTGCCCGGCTCGTGCCGACCGGGCAGCGACTCTCCAGGGCGGACGCCGAGCGGCGTCCGGGTCGCGAAACGATACCACTGCTCGGATGGTCCGGTCAATCGTCAGGCGAACCGGCAAGTCCTTCCGCATCAGCGTGAAACGAAGGGCGGGCCTGCGCGCGCACGGTCCTCGGCGCGCCGGTCGGTTGGGCGGATTTTGACAACCGCGATACTATGGGAGGCACATGGAGCGCATGTCCTACCTCGTCCGGAAAGGAACCATGCTGGCCTCCGCGAGCCTGCTCGCATGGCTGGCGCTTGCCGGCGTGTCGGCGGCGGAGATGCTCTTTCTCACGTCCGGGCGGACGATGACCGTTCGGTCGCACCGGGTGGAGGGCGGCCGCCTGGTCCTCTCCCTCGTGGGTGGCGGCGAGGTGACGTGCGACCCGTCGCTCGTCGATCGGATCGCTCCTGACGAGGTGCCGATCCGCGAACCCGGCGGCCAGCCCGGCGGCGACGCGCTCGATCCGGTGGCACCCTACGTGGCGATGATCGAGCAGTCCGCCGCTCGCGAAGGAGTCGACCCCCGCCTGGTGCGGGCGGTCNNGCTGATGCAGTTGATGCCGGACACGGCGCGTCGATACAGTGTGGCCAATTCCTACGACCCGGACACCAACGTCGCGGCCGGGATCAAACACCTCAAAATGCTGCTCGACCGCTACGCGCAGCTTCCACTCGCGCTCGCGGCCTACAACGCCGGCGAGGCCGCTGTCGACCGTTTCGGCGGCATTCCCCCGTTCCCGGAGACGCAGAACTACGTCCGGCAGATCCTCGGTCTGCTGGCCCGGACCGTCGCCCGATAGCCGGAATCCACGTTCCGCGTGCTGCCCGACCGAGGCACGCGAAACGTGTCTGCGGCCTCACGCGGCGGGGCCAGGGCGAAAAGTTGGTATAATCGGCGGCGGCCAGCCGGGGACAATGTCCGATCTCGCAATGGGTTGCCATGGAATTCCGCTGTAGGCTGTCGACACCGGGCGGCGAAATCAGCGAGGGCATCTACGTCGCCGAGAACGAGGCACACCTGCGCCACGAGTTCGAACAGAAGGGCTTGTGCGTGCTGGCGCTCAGCCCGCGGCACGCGCTGGCCCGCTGGGCGCCCCGACTGCCGGCGCGCCGCTCCGTTCCGGTGCGCGAGTTCCTGGTGTTCAACCAGGAACTGGCGACGCTGCTGAAGGCCGGGATGCCGCTCGTCCAGTCGCTCGACATCCTGCGGGGACGGATGTCGAACCCGTCGTTCAAGGCGGTGCTCGACGACGTCCATCAGCAGGTCAGCGCCGGGACCGCGCTGTCCGATGCGTTCGCGTCGCACGGCGATCTGTTCCCCGGCGTGTACACGGCGTCGCTGATGGCGGGCGAGAAGAGCGGGAGCCTCGAGGCGGTGCTCCGGCGGTACGTGGCCTACGTGAAGGTGGTCGCCGGGTTGAGACGACGCACGCTGTCGGCGCTCATCTATCCCGCGGTCCTGCTCACGCTGGCCCTGATCGTCGTCAGTATCATCATCCTGAAGGTGGTGCCCGCGTTCTCGGATTTCTACGGGCAGTTCGGCCGCGAGCTGCCGCTGGTCACGCGCATCATCATGGCGGTGTCGTCGGTCGCCCGGTCGAACCTGCTCGTGATCGTCGTCGGGGCCGCGGCGCTCATCGTCGGCGTCGGCGCCTGGGCGCGCCGCCCGGGACAGAGCGAACGGTTCGACCGCTGGCTCCTCGCGCTGCCGGCAATTGGCCCAACCGCGCGCAAGTTCGCCACGTCTCAACTGGCGCGGACCCTGGCCACGCTGCTCGGCGGGGGGATCCCGCTCGTCGATGCGATCGCCATCGCGAGCCGGTCGATCGGCAACCGCTCGATGGCGGCGGCGATGGAGTCGGTCGGACAGCACGTGCGCGAGGGTGAGTCGTTCGCGGCGGCGCTGGCCGGCCAGGGCGTCTTTCCGGACGTGGCAGTGAAGATGGCCGAGGTCGGCGAGGCGACCGGCGCGCTGCAGGACATGCTGAACAGCCTTGCCGATTTCTACGACGAGGAGATTGACACCGACCTGGGCCGGTTCGTGACGCGGGTCGAGCCGATACTCCTGGTGGTGATGGGCATCGTGGTGGCGGGCCTGCTGCTGGCCCTGTACACGCCGCTGTTCCAGTTGTCGTCGGTGGTCTGAGCGTCCGAGGGCAGCCGGGCGCGGGCGTTGGATGGGGTTGGAGGGGACACGCGTGGAACCGAAGGTACCAGGAATCGGGGCGGTCGCGCCTGCAAAGCCGGTCGTGCCGCTGGCGCAGCCGGCAGGCCTGCAGCCGCTGTACGCCGAGGGCGAAGAGGCCGCGGCCCCCGACTATGCTGAGGAAGCCGCGCAAGCCCGGCGCCTCGCCGACCGATACGGGCTCGAGTTCGTCGACTTCGATCAGTTCCGGATCGACCACGAGCTGTTCCGCTCGATTCCGGCCGACCTGATGCTGCGCTACGGGTTCGTCCCGTACCGGCGCGACGGCCGCTCCCTCGTCATCGTCGTCTCGGACCCGACCGACCTGCCGATGATCGACGAGCTGGGCGTGCTGCTGGCGTCGCCCCTGAAGGTGACCGTCGGGGCGCGGTCGGCGATCGAGTCGATCCTCAAGAAGAGCGAGAGTTCGCAGCGCGTCCTCGAGGAGGCGACCGAGGGGTTCCAGCTCCAGGTGCTGCGGGACGAGGACAACGGCGACGAGAGCCTGACGGTCGAGAAGCTCACCAGCGACACGAGTCCGATCATCCGGCTCGTCGACTCGACCGTGTTCACCGCCATCCAGCGGCGCGCAAGCGACATCCACATCGAGACGCAGGACGACGCCGTCATCGTCAAGTACCGGATCGACGGCGTGCTGCAGCCGGCGATGCGGCCGATCGCCAAGCACTTCCACAGCGCCATTGTCTCCCGCATCAAGGTCATGGCCGAGCTCGACATCGCCGAGAAGCGGGTCCCGCAGGACGGGCGCTTCCGGCTGCGCGTGCCGGGCAAGACAATCGATTTCCGCGTCTCGATCATGCCGAGCGTGCACGGCGAGGACGCGGTGATCCGCATCCTCGACAAGCAGTCGATCAGCGAGCAGTTCTCCGAGCTGCGCCTCGACATCCTCGGGTTCCCCGAGAGCGAGCTGAAGCGGTTTCGGAAGTACATCGCCGAGCCGTACGGGATGGTGCTCGTCACCGGGCCGACCGG
>PMKG01000351.1 GCA_003157675.1 Acidobacteriota bacterium | reverse complement strand
CGCGACGGCGCGTGGCGCCGCATCACGGTGCAGGTCGACCGGGAGGGCGCGACGGCGCGCACGAGAACGGGGTACTTCGGACCCTCGGGCACACGATGAGGACGACGTGAACGCGATCCCCCTGATCCTGTATCTCTCGGCGGGCATCCTCTACGCCGTGCACTTCACCACGCGTAACGCGCTAGCGGGTCGCACCGGAACGGCCGTGCTGACGCTCGGCGTCGTGGCCCACGCCTTCGTCACCGGCATGCAGACACAGGCGGCGGGGCACGTGCCGATCGCCGGCGTCGCGCAGGCGATCTCGGTGTTCGTCGGGCTGCTGGCGCTCGCGTACCTCTACATGGAGATGACGACCGGGGAGCGCGCGCTCGGCGTCTTCATCACGCCGCTGCTCGTCGCCCTGCAACTGCTGCGCGTCGTCAGCTCCGTGGTGGAGAAGCGCGTGCCGATCCTCGAGAGTCCCTGGTTCGGCGTGCACGTCGCCTCGCTGCTGTTCGCCTACGCCTGCCTGGCGCTCGCCTTCGTCGTCGGCCTCACCTACGTGTTGCTCTTCAAGGAGATCAAGGCCAAGCACCTCGGGTACTTCTACGCGCGGCTGCCGTCGCTCGAATCGCTCGACCTGATGAACGCGCGCACGGTCGCCCTCGGCTGGGTGTGCCTGACGATCGGCGTTATCGTCGGCGTCATCTGGACCCTGCAGGCCAAGCAGGGGCCGAACGTCGACCCCCGCGTCCAGGCGATCACGCTCGCCGACCCGAAGATCCTGGGCGCGGTCGTCAGTTGGGCCATCTACACGTTCGCGCTCTACGCGAGGAAGCGGGGCGCCGGCGGCAAGCGCGCGGCCTACATCTCGGTCGTCGGATTCGCCATCGTGCTGTTCAACTTCGTGCCGATCGGCTACTTCCTGACCCGCAGCCACAACTTCGGGGGGTGAGGTCGCCGGTATGCACCTGTTCCTGCTCGGCGTGAGCCACAAGACGACCCCGGTGGACATCCGGGAGCGTCTCGACTTCGCGGCCCGGGGACTCGGTCCGGCGCTCGAGGCGATCTCGCGCCGTTCCGGCGCCAGCGAGGCCGTGGTGCTGTCGACGTGCAACCGCGCCGAGCTCTACGTGGCCTGCGACGAGGTGCCGGCCGCCCGGGCGGACCTGCTCGCCTTCCTCGCCGAGTACCACGACCTCGACTCCGGCGCGCTCGAGCCGCATCTCTACGAGCGGGTGGACGCGGAGGCCGCGCAGCACCTGTTCCGCGTCGCCGGCGGCCTCGATTCGCTGGTGGTCGGCGAACCCCAGATTCTGGGCCAGGTGAAGGATGCCTTCGCGGCGGCCACCGAGGAGCGCACCGTCGGCCCCGTGTTGAACAAGGTGTTTCCCTGGTCGTTCACCGTCGGCAAGCGGGTGCGGACGGAGACGGCGCTCTCCGAGGGCGCGGTCTCGATCAGCTTCGCCGCCACGTCGCTCGCCCGGAAGATCTTCGGCGACCTGAAGGGCCGGACCGCCGTGGTGATCGGCGCCGGGGAGATGGGCGAGCTGACGGCGCAGCACCTGCAGGGCCAGGGCGTCGGCCGGATGCTCATCACGAGCCGAACGCTCGCGCACGCCTCCGCGCTCGCCGAGTCGATCGGCGGCACGGCGGTGCCCTGGACCGAGTTGTTCCCGACGCTCGGCCAGGCGGACATCGTCATCTCGGCCACGGGATCCCAGCTGCCGATCCTGACCCGACCGCAGGCAGAGCAGGTGATGCGGGGCCGGCGCAACCGGCCGCTGTTTCTCATCGACATCGCGCTGCCGCGCGACATCGACCCGGCGGTCGGCGACCTCGAGTCGGTGTTCCTCTACAACATCGACGACCTCCAGGCGATCGTGCAGGAGAACCTGGCGCGCCGCGCCGCCGAGATCTCCCGGGCCGAGGATATCGTCGCAGGCGAGGTGAAGCGATTCGAGGCGTGGCTGGCGACGCGCGGCGCGATCCCGACGGTGGTGGCGCTCAGGCAGCGGTTCGAGGCCATCCGCCGCCGCGAGCTCGAGCGCCTGCAGCCGAAGCTGGCGGGCCTGCCGCCCGAAGCCGGCGCGCGGGTCGACGAGATCACGCGGCTGCTCGTCGAAAAACTGCTCATCACGCCGACCGAGCAACTCAAGTCCACCCCCGACCCGGAGCGGGTGCGAATCTACGCCGATGCCCTGACACGACTGTTCGCGCTCGATGCCGAAGAACCGGCCCGAGGCGAGCCGGGTCGGGATTCGGCCGCGCGCCGCGCGGACGATGCCGGGACGACGGTGACATCGTGAAGGCTCTGCGTCTGGGAACCCGGGGAAGCCAGCTGGCGCTGTGGCAGGCCCGCACGACGGCCGCCCTGCTCGAGCGGGCCGGCGGGCCGCTCTGCGAGGTGGTCGTCATCAAGACGAGCGGCGACCGGCTGGCCGAGGCGCCGTTGTCGGAAGTCGGCGGCAAGCGGCTGTTCGTCAAGGAGATCGAAGACGCGCTGCTTCGCGGCGACGTCGACTTCGCCGTCCATTCCTGCAAGGACATGCCGGCGGTCCTGCCCGCCGGCCTGACCGTCGGCGCGGTGCTCCCGCGCGAGGACCCGCGCGACGTCATCGTGCTCCCGTCCTCGGCCGGTCGGCCCGCCACGCTGGACGACCTGCGGGCGGCCATCGGCGGGGAGCGGCGCATCGGCACGAGCAGCGTGCGCCGCATCGCCGAGCTGGCGCGGCTCCTGCCCGAGGCGACGTTCGTGCCGATTCGCGGGAACCTCGACACGCGGCTGCGGAAGCTGGACGACGGCCTCTACGACGCGCTGGTCCTGGCCGCGGCCGGAATCAGGCGGCTGGGCTTCACCGACCGCATCTCGTTCTCGCTGCCCGTGGAGGCCTGCGTGCCGGCGCCGGGCCAGGGGGCGATTGCGATCGAGGTCCGCGCCGACGCGGCGGCGACGCGGCGTGCGCTCTCCGCCATCGACGACCCGGAGACCGCCACGGCGGTCGAGGCCGAGCGGGCGCTGGTGGCCGCGCTCGGCGGCGGCTGTCAGACGCCGATTGGCGCCGTCGCCGTCGCCTCGGGCGACGGCCTCGACTTGCACGCGGTGGTAGTCTCGTTGGATGGCCGGCAGGTGGTGCGCGGGCGTGACCGCGCGCGCCGCGCCGAGGCCGCCACGCTCGGCGCGCGCCTGGCCGAGCGGCTGCTCGCCGAGGGCGCGGGAGCCATTCTCGAAGACGTGCGGCGTGCCCAGTCGTAGCTGGCAGCACGCCGCGGACGCCGCTATGAAGACACCGATCGTCTACCTCATCGGAGCGGGACCCGGGGACCCGTGGCTCATCACCGTGCGCGGCCTGCGGTGCCTCCGCAAGGCCGACGTGGTGATCTACGACCACCTGGTGCACCCGCGGTTGCTGCGGCAGGCCCGCCCGGACGCCGAGCGGATCGACGTCGGGCCGGCCGCGCCCGAGTCGCTCGAACAGGAAGCGATCTGCTACCTCATCGCCGAGAAAGCGCGCGAGGGCAAGGTCGTCGCCCGCCTGAAGTGGGGAGATCCGTACGTGTTCGACCGCGGGGGCGAGGAGGCGCTCTTCCTGCACGAACAGGGCGTGCACTTCGAGGTGATCCCCGGGATCCCCGGCGCGGTCGGCATCCCGGCCTACGCGGGCATTCCCCTCACCTACCCCGGCGGCGGCAACACGGTGACGTTCGTGCGCGGGCACGAGGCGGGGCACTCGAAGGCGCCGCGCGTCGACTGGGCCAGCCTGCAGAAGCTCGGCGGCACGATGGTCTGCTACTGTGGATCCAAGCAACTGCCCGGGATCCTCGACTCGATGCTGTCGCACGACTGGCCGCCCACCGACGCGGCGGCGCTGGTGTCCAACGGGACGCTGCCCGAGCAGGAGACGGTGCAGGGGACGCTCGGCGAGCTCGCCAACATGGCGCGCGAAACGGGTTTCAAGGACCCGGCGATGCTGATCGTCGGCCGCGTGACCGCGCTGCGCGAGCACCTGAGGTGGTTCGACGCCCGCCCGCTCTTCGGCAAGCGGATCGTCGTCACCCGGCCGCGCGAGCAGGCCGCGGACCTGGTCGAATCGCTCGAGCAGCTCGGGGCCACGGTCATCGAGGCGCCGACCATCCGCATCGTCCCGCCCGAGGATTTCGCGCCGCTCGACGAAGCGTGCGCCAACGTCGGCCAGTACGACTGGGTCGTCTTCACCAGCGCGAACGGCGTCGACTACTTCTTCGAGCGGATGCAGGCGGGTCCGACCGACGTGCGCGCCTTCGCGGGCGTGAAGCTGTGCGCGATCGGCCCCGGCACCGCGGAGCGGCTGGCGCAGCACGGCCTGAAGGTCGATCTGGTGCCGCCCGAGTTCCGCGCCGAGGCCGTGGTCGCGGCGCTGCGGGCGACCGGGGACCTGGCCGGCAAGTCGTTCCTGCTGCCGCGCGCCGACATCGCGCGCGAGTTGTTGGCAGACGAGCTGCGTCAGTCGGGCGGCATGGTCACCGAGGTGACCGCCTACCGAACGGTGCCGGTCGAGATCGGGCGGGACGGCGAGCCGGACATCTACCGGATGCTGCTCGACCGCAAGGTGGACGTGCTCACGTTCACGAGCGCGTCGACGGTGCGCAACTTCGTGCGGCTCTACGGCGTGGAGCCGGTCGCCGACCTCCTTCAGCCGGTGGTGATCGCCTCGATCGGGCCCGTCACGGCCGAGGCCGCGCAGCAGTCCGGGATTCACACGACGATCGTGCCGGCCGAGTACACCATCCCGGGGCTCGTGCGGGCCATCGTGGAGCACTTCGAGCGGGCCTGAACCGGGTGCGGCCCCCCCGCCAGAGAGGTTCATCATGTCCAGTTCCGACGCGTCCGTGCGGCTCGACCTCACGCGACGCGGCCGTCGTCTGCGGCGGTCGCCCGCCATCCGGTCGATGGTCCGGGAGACCCGTCTGTCGCCGGAAAACTTCATCTATCCGCTCTTTGTCTGCGACGGCGCCGGCGTCAGGCGCGAAGTGACGTCGATGCCCGGCGTGTTCAACCTGTCGGTGGACGAGGCGGTCAAGGAATCGGTGGCCGCCAAGGCCGACGGCGTGCCCGGCGTGCTCCTGTTCGGGCTCCCGACCTACAAGGACGAGGTCGGGTCGGCGGCGTACGACGCCCAGGCCCCGGTGCAGGCGGCCGTGCGGGCCATCAAGAAGGCCGACCCCGGTATCGTCGTGATCACCGACGTCTGCCTCTGCGAATACACGTCGCACGGCCACTGCGGCGTGGTGGTGGACGGGGACATCAGGAACGACGAGAGCGTGGCGCTGCTTGTCAAGACGGCCGTGTCGCACGCCGAGGCCGGCGCGGACATCATCGCGCCGTCGGACATGATGGACGG
>PMKG01000365.1 GCA_003157675.1 Acidobacteriota bacterium | reverse complement strand
CGGCCGCGGCACCGACATCGTGCTGGGCGCCGGCGATCCCGAAGCGCACGCGCGAGTCGCCGCGCTCGGCGGCTTGTACGTGATCGGCACCAACCGGCACGAGAGCCGCCGCGTCGACGACCAGCTGCGCGGCCGCGCAGGCCGCCAGGGCGACCCCGGCAGCTCGCGGTTCTTCGTGAGCCTCGAGGACGACCTCGTCACGCGCTACGGCGTGCTCGAACTGATTCCCGCCGGCCATCGCCCGTCGAGACAGAGTGGCCCGGTCCAGGATCCTGCCGTCAGGCAGGCGGTCAACCGCGCCCAGCGGGTCATCGAGGGCGCGAACTTCGACATCCGGCGGACGCTGTGGCGGTACTCGTCGATGGTCGAGCAGCAACGGCTGATGGTGTGCGAGCAGCGGCAGGCCCTGCTGAACGACAACGAGCCGACGTCGATCTGCGCCGAGGAGGCGCCCGAACACCGCGCGGCGCTCGTTCGCGCCGTCGGCGACGAGCAGGTGCGCGAAACCGAGAGGCGCCTAGCGCTCATCCTGCTCGACCGCCGGTGGAGCGACCACCTCGCGCTCATCGACGGCATCCGCGAGGGGATCCACCTTCAGCGTTACGGGGGTCGCCTGCCGCTCACCGAGTTCCAGCGCCAGATCATCGACGCCTACGCGGAGATGATGGAAGGGTTGCGCGACGAGCTGGCGGCAGCTTTCCGGCGCCTGCGGGCCGAGCACGGCACCATCGATCTCGACCGGGCCGGCATTCGTGGCCTGACATCCACATGGACCTACTTGGTGAACGACAACCCACTGCCGTCGTTCGCCCTCCAGTTGATCGCCGGTGGGAACGCCGGCGTCGCATTCGCGACGGCCGTGCTCGCGGTGGCGTACCTCCCCCTGACCGCGGTCGTGCTGGCCACGACCTTCGTCCGCCGGCGCTTGTCGCGGTCCCGCCACTGACAAACTGCCCAGGATCATCAGATAGAGCGGGGCTTTAGCCCTGCTCGTCTGTCATAATTTTGTCACATTTTTGACACTACCATGTCACACCTCGTTTAGTCCTAATTCGGAGAGAGGCGAAAAAGGCTCCAAACCGATGAGGTGATATATGCGGAAGTTCCAGATTGCAGCGATCCTGGCGTTCGGGATGGTACTCTTCGCCGGAGCCCAGGTGGCCCGCGCGCAGAGCCTGGATGCGGTGACAACGACCGTGCCGTTCCCCTTCATGGTGGGGAACGTGCTGCTGCCAGCCGGCATGTAACTGGTCGTCCCGGACGACGTGGATTCCGGCGTCCTCGAGATCAGGAGTCAGCGCGGCCGGATGTCGGCGTTTGCGACGGTGATGGCCGACGACTCGACCGCGCGCAGGGGCGAACTCCAGTTCCAGTTCGTGAACGTGGGCGGCCGCTACTACCTGACCAAGATCGATGACGGAACCGGTGACGTGTCCGAGGTGGCCGTGCCGGACGCAGTCCTGCGCGTCATGCACGCTGCCGCCCGCACGCCGGTCGTCCAGAAGTAGCCCGAGGCTTTGGCCGGGCGGGCTGGCGCCGGTGCGCCGGCCGCCCGCCGCGGTCCGGGACGGCCCGCTCAGCGGCCCGGGGCCGCCGCCGACTTGATGAACGATGCCACGTCCTGCTTGAGCGCCTTGTGGGCCGAGGGCCGGATGTACATCATGTGGCCCCCTTCGTAGTACCCGAACGACACGCGGTCGGTGATCTGGCGGTCGTAGGCCAGGTGGGAGAAGTTGAACTCCGCGCCGCCGACGTACGTCGCCATGTCGTAGTAGCCGCACACCACGAACACCTTCAGAAACGGGTTCCTCGCCATCGACTGCCGCAGCGCGTCGGTCTTGTCCATGTAGCCGTTCTGCACGTAGGTCCACGGACGGACGTTGCCCGACGAGGGGTAGTGCAGGTCGGACTCCCACTTGAGGTCGTTCTTCACGTAATCCTCGAACATCGCCGTGTAGGCGCCCTGCAGCGCCGTATTCGACGGGTCGAACTCCTGCCGCTCGCCGGCGGCGTCCGCGTCGACCGCCGTGTAGCGGCCGTCGAGGCGCCCGACCACCAGGCGCCGGTCCCGCAGCAGTTCCTTGCGGAAGCGGCCCGAGTCGACGCGCAGGTTGGCGTCGAGGATGAACGTCGATGAGAGGCCGGAGTAGCGCGCCAGCTTGTCGGCCAGCGCGCGCCGCTCGGCGTCGGTCAGCG
Source organism: Acidobacteriota bacterium (assembly GCA_003157675.1). Lineage (GTDB taxonomy): Bacteria > Acidobacteriota > Vicinamibacteria > Vicinamibacterales > Fen-181 > FEN-299. The sequence continues at coordinate 2,402 of PMKG01000365.1, read as the reverse complement.
CGCTGCCGCGCGTCAGCGCCGCCATGTACTCCCCGAACGCGAACGTCCGCGCTTCGGCCACCACCTGCTTGAGCGGCTTCTGCTGCAAGTCGGCCGGCAGCTTCTTGTGATACCAGGCCGTGGCGGCGAACGTCTCGATCTGCACCGCGTAGGCGACGTCGTTGTCCGGCGCCGGTGAGAGCGTCTGGTAGGTGAGGAGCGAGGAGAGCAGGACGATGCCGTTCAGCTCAACGCCGTGGCGCGTCTGCAGTTCCTGCGAAAGTCCGGCCGACCGGATGGTCCCGTAGCTCTCGCCGATGAGGAACTTCGGCGACGGCCACCGGTTGTATGCGCCGAGGTAACCCGCGATGAACTCGCCGAACGCGCGGAGATCCCCCTCCTGGTCGTGGAACTGCTGGTTGTTGACCCCGGCAACGACGCGGCTATAGCCGGTGTCGATCGCGTCAACGAAGACGAGGTCGGTCACGTCGAGCAGCGTGTCCTCGTTGTCCACCAGCTGATACGGCGGCGCCGGTTGGAACCCGTCCTCCCCCATCTGGACGTGGCGTGGCGCGAACGACCCCATGTGCAGCCAGACCGTGGCCGAACCCGGCCCGCCGTTGTAGAGGAACGACACGGGGCGGGTCTTCCGGTCCTCGCCGTCCTTGGTGTACGCGACGTAGAACATCTCCGCCGCCACCTTGCCATCGTCGAGGCGGATGGGCAGCGTGCCGGCCGTGGCCGTGTACTTGATCTCGCGGCCGTCGAGACGGATGGTGTGCGAGGTCTGCGAGGGAGGCGCGGGCTTGTCCGGCGCCACCTCGTGACGGGCCGAGCCGCCGGCTTCGACCGCCGGCATCTGCGCCTGGATCTGCTGGGCGCCAGGCGCGCTGCCCGGGCGCTGGCCGGGCTGGGACTGAGCGTGCGCCGGCCCCGCCGACAGGGCGGCGACGCAGATGACGGACACCGCAATCGTGCGTACGGACATGCAGAGTCTCCTCGTCGAGGGCGGAAAGGTCAGCGCCGGGCCATCATTCGATGACCGCGGCGCGGATGAAGTCGAGCCGCGGGAACTCGCGGTCGAGGTACGCGTTGCCTCCGTCGAACAGCCGGTCCTGTTTGCCGGCCCGGATGCCGCCGCCCGAGGCCGCGCCGTAGTCCGAGTAGAGGGCGTCTGCGACGTCCATCCCCTCGATCACCCGGCCGAACGGCACGAACGGCTCCTTGTCGTGCGTGGCCGAGTTGTCGCGCAGGTTGATGAACACCTGCGTCGTGCATCCGTTGGGGACGGCGAAGGCGAACGCGATGGTGCCGCGGACGTTCGACTGGCCAGCCGGGTCGTCGGGGAACGTCTGGGTCCGCCACAGCTTCGCCACGCGCGGCTCGGCGTGGATGCCGAACTGCGCCCATTGGTCTTTGATGACGCGAAAGAACTTCGCCCGGTCGTAGTAGCCGTGACGGACGAGGTTGAAGAAGCGATCCGCGCCGTGCGGCGCCCACGCGCGGATCACCTCGATGCGCATCGGCCCCTTGCTGGTGTCGAGGCGGACGACGAACCGGTCCGGAGCACGTTGGGTCATTGCGGGCCCGTCAGGGTGCAGCAGCGCTTCGTCGACGGCCGGTGGCGCCGGCGTCGATTGCGGCACCAGCCGCTCGAGTTCCGCCGCCGCCGCTTCCACCAGGGTCGCTTCACGCTCGAGCGCCTTCGCCGCGCGCACGATCTCGGTCCCGGCTTCCTTGTACTGCCGCTGCTCGATCCCCTCGCGCACGCCCGGCAGCGTCTTGACGTCGTACCCGGTGTAGAAGCCCGGCGCGTAGAGCAGGTGACGATACCACTCCCGGTTCGGGAGACCGGCGGGGTCCAGCAGCTGTCGTTCGCTCTGGATGATCCGCGCATTGACCGCGCGGACGGCGGCGGCGTTGCCGGCCAGCCGCGGGGATGCACTCGCCAGCGCCTTCTTGTAGCGCCCGGCCGCGGCCGTCAGCGCCGTGGACGCGTTCTCGAGAGGCGCGAAGTTGAGCGCGGGCGGTACGATCTCGACGGCAGGAACCACGAGCGGCCTGCGCGGATCGTTCGTCGCGGCGAACACGCCGTCCTCGATCTCCCGGTTGCGTTCGCTGACGTCCGCCTGGCGGTCCTTCAGCAGGCCCTGCATCTCGTCCACGTACCCCCTGGCGGTTTCGGCCAGCGGCGTGAAATCGAACGGCAGGACTTCTGCGTCGGCCAGGCGCATGACGGCGGTCCCGACGGTCTGCGCCGCCAGGCGCCCGTAGGCGAAGTCGGTATCCTCGAAATGCGTGTACTGGTAGAAGTCGTCGTAGATCGAGTGGTAGATGCCGTTGTCGTCCTCGCCGCCGTAGCCCAGGCTCAACGTCGCGACGCCACTGTGCTGGAGGAACGGCGTGAAGTCGGAGCCCGAGCC
>PMKG01000232.1 GCA_003157675.1 Acidobacteriota bacterium | reverse complement strand
CCCTTTCAGCGTGCCCTTGTACGGCGCCAATTCCTCCTCGGTGGTCGCCTTGACGAGGGCCGCTTCACCGCTCACGAGGCCGCTCGTGCCCGGCGTCCACCCGGTGGGCGTTCCCGGCACCGGGAAGTGCTCGGGCGCGGTGACTTCCATGTAGAACTTGTCGTTGGTCCAGCCGCGGTCGAAGCCGTTCCGGTTCACCCACGGCTCGATCGCCACCTTCGAGAGCCCCCAGCCCTTCATGGTGGTGACGACCCATTCGGCCGCCCTCAGCACCGCCGGCGATCCCGTGAGCCTGGCGCCGTACACGTCGGCGAGGTAGCTGCAGAGCTCCATCACCTGCGAGTGCTGCAGGCCTTCGGCCTTGATCTTGTTGATGTCGACGTAGTTGATGTTCTCGCTGCCGGCACGCAGGACGGGGCCGGCCAGCATCACCGCGCACGCCACGGTCAGCGCGCACGAGACCCATAGGACGCGTTTTCTCATGTTGGTTCTCCGAGAGGCCGAGACGACGGCGGCCGCCGAGGACACCGGCGGTCGTTCCCTACATGGCCCGCGTTTCTATCACGGTCCGGGCGGAGTGACAAGCGCCATGTGAAGCAGGAGGAGAGATTGGCGGCCCGGGAAGACGCAGGCCGGCCTCGAGAGCGCTCTGCCCTCGGCGGACACGAAGAAGGATTCGGGGCCGCGCCTGTCAACGGGCGCGGAAGGTGATGATGCCGCGCACCATGTCGTAGGGGGACACGCTCACGGTCACCCTGTCGCCGGTGACGACCTTGATGCGGAAGCGGCGCATGCGGCCGCTCAATTGCGCGAGGACTTCGTGGCCGGCGTCCGCCTGCACGCGGTAGAGCCCGCCACCGTGGATGGACTTCACAATGCCCTGGATGTCGAGTAGATCGTCTTTGCTCAAATCAAATGCCTCTGTCGGCTGATGGCCCCGGCGCGCCGGGATGAACGGAGGGCGACGGTACGAGCTGCCACGTGCGGGTGACAGCCCGACTGTCGCCGTCCCAGGCGTAGTTGTGGAAGATGAGTCCCCGCCGCGCCTACCAGCGCGGTTCCCGACGCCGGTTTCCGCCGCCGCCGCCGCCGCCGAACCCGCCCGACCGCTCCGGACGCGGCTTGGCCTCGTTGACCGTCAGGTTGCGACCGCCGAGCTCGCGGTTGTTCAGCTGGGCGATGGCGTTCTGGGCGTCCGAATCGGACGCCATCTCGACGAACCCGAACCCGCGGGCGCGGCCCGTGGCCGTGTCCCGCATGACGGTGACCGACGCGACCTGCCCGGCGGTCTCGAACAGGGCCTGGAGTTCCTGCTCCGTGGTGTTGAACGAGAGGTTGCCGACGTAGAGTCTCATGCCCATCTGGCTAGCTCCTCGCGATCTGCGACTCTGGCGGCCGCCTCGCGGCCGCGCTCGGTTGGTGAAGTCGAGGCACGAGCCTCGACGCAGCGGCTGACCGGTGAAAACGTCGCAAGAGAGAGGAGCGAGTCCAGGCGACTCGTTTCAGCTCGTGTCGCGGGCTTTCGAGGGTAGGCTACTGTGCCATTGTAGCGCGTTTTGGCCGAAAACGACACCCGCCGCTCACACGGATCTTGCGTCGCGGTGCAGAAGGGGGTACTGTCTGAGGTGCCCGAACATTCGTCATTCCCAGTTTTCCGAGGTGATCATGGCATCGTTCAAGGTTGGTGATCGCGTCGTGCAGGCGAACTACGGCCCGGGGACGATCACTGGCGCGGACGACCACCACACCGTGATCAACTTCGACGAGCACGGGGTCAAGACGTTCTCCACCAGCCTGGTCGCGCTGGAGCGAACCGCCTCCCCGGCGCCGCAGAAGGCCGCCAAGCCGCGCCGCGCGGCGAAGGCCGGCACGGCGAAGACCGAGACGGCGAAGGCCGGCACGGCGAAGACCGAGACGGCGAAGGCCGGCACGGCGAAGACCGAGACGACGAAGGCCGCGACGACGAAGGCCGCCCCAAAGGCGTAGCGTCCTGATCTACAATTCCCCCGCCCCTTGAACGTCCGGCGCCCCCCGCCGGCTGTGGACAACCATGAAAACACGACTTGCGCTCCTGCTGTGCCTGTTCCTCACCGCCACCGCCACGGCCCAAACGAGCCCGGAGTGGCTGCGCTACCCCGCGATCTCCCCCGACGGCAAGACGATTGCGTTCACCTACAAGGGCGACATCTACCGCGTCCCGGCCGCCGGCGGCGCCGCCGTGCCCCTCACGCTCAGCGACGCCCAGGACTTCATGCCGGTCTGGAGCCACGACGGCAAGCAGATCGCGTTCGCCAGCGACCGGTTCGGCAACTTCGACATCTTCATCATGCCGGCCGAAGGGGGTGAGGCGCGCCGCCTGACGTTCCACTCGTCTCAGGAATATCCGTACGCGTTCACGCCCGACGACAAGTACATCTTGTTCGGGGCAGCGCGGATGGACACGGCCGCCAACCGGATGTTCCCGACCGCCTCGCTGCCCGAGCTCTACCGGGTGCCGGTCGCCGGCGGCCGGGTCGAGCAGGTGCTGACGACGCCCGCCGAGGACGTCAAGGTGAGCCGCACGGGTCAGTTCCTCCTCTACCACGACAAGAAGGGCGGCGAGAACGCCTGGCGCAAGCACCACACGTCGTCGATCACGCGCGACGTCTGGATCTACGACACCAAGACCGGCACCCACCGCAAGATCACCACCTTCGCCGGTGAGGATCGCAACCCGGTCTTCACCGACAACGACCAGGCCTTCTACTACCTCAGCGAGGAGAGCGGCTCGTTCAACNNCCGGAACGCTCTGCTTCGGCTACGACGGCCAGCTCTACACGATGAAGCCGTCCGGCCAGCCGCAAAAGGTCGCCGTGACCATCGCCATCGACGCCCGGGCCAACAACGAGCGGGTCGTGCCGGTGACCGGCGGGGCGCGCGAGCTCGCCGTCTCGCCAACGGGCAAGGAGGTCGCGTTCGTCTTCCGCGGCGAGGTGTTCGTCACCGCTGTCGAAGGCAGCGCCACCAAGCGGATCACCAACACACCGGAGCAGGAGCGGGGCGTGAGTTTCTCCCCGGACGGCAAGGCCCTGATCTACGTGTCCGAGCGCAACGGCCAGTGGGGGATCTACGAGACGCGGAAGACGCGCGAC
>PMKG01000472.1:1663-4027 GCA_003157675.1 Acidobacteriota bacterium | reverse complement strand
GGGAGATCCGACTGGCAGGCCGCGGCGCGGCCCGCGACGGTCCCGCCGAAGGCGCCGGCCAGCGCCGCCGCCTCCCGCCGCGACGCCGGATCCTCGCCCGACGACGAAGCGACAACCACCGGGTGAGCGAACACCGACTCGGCCGGCACGTCCTCCTGCCCGGCCCTGACCACCAGAATGGGGGCGGCCGACTGGCGGATGACGCGCTCGGCGACCGAGCCCATCCACCAGCGCGCCGGCCCCCGCCGCCCGTGCGTCCCCATCACCACGAGGTCGGCCGCCGCCGCCTCGTCCACGATGGACGACGACGGCAGCCCCTCGTCGATGTGCGAGGTGAACTGCGAGGCGCCGTGCCTCGCGCCGAAGTCGCGCAGGAACTCGCGGGCTCTCGCCCGCGCCACCTGCCGTTCGCGCTCCAGGGCGCGGACCTGGTCCTCGGTGAAGTACGCCGGCACGTCGAGCGACTCGACATGCAGCAGGTGCAGTCGTCCGCCGGTGCGCGCCGCCAGGGCGGCAGCCACCGACACGGCCCGGGCGGACGCGTCGCCGAAATCGACGGGCACCAGGATCTTCGACGGCGGAAAGGTCCACATCGTCCTATTCTCCCGAGGTCGCCGGCGTTGCGGCGGCGGTCATCAGCGTGCCGCGGCGGGCGGCCCGTTCNNGGGCACGGCCATGCGGCTGATGAGTAGCGAGGCGATCTCGCCGGCCATCAGCGAGATGGCGAGGCCCTGGAAGATCGGGTCGAAGAGGATCACGGCCGATCCCACGATGACCGCCGCGGCCGTGAGCGCGATCGGCCTGAATCGGACCGCGCCGGCGTCGACCACCGCCTGCGCCAGCGGGATTCCCTCCCGCAGGCGCAACTCGATGAAGTCCACCAGGATGATTGAGTTCCGCACGACGATCCCGGCGCCGGCGATGAACCCGATCGTGGACGTCGCCGTGAAGAAGGCGCCGAGCACCGCGTGTGCCGGCAGGATCCCGATGAGCGAGAACGGGATGACCGTCATGATCGTGAGCGGCGTCAGGAACGACTGGAACCAGCCGACCACCAGGATGTAGATGAGCAGCAGCACCGCGGCGAACGCGATCCCGAGGTCGCGGAACACCTCGTAGGTGATGTGCCACTCGCCGTCCCACTTCATGGCGTAGCGCGACGTGTCGTCGGGCTGGCGCGTGTTGAACAGCTCGAACGCGTACCCCTCCGGCAGCTTGACGCGCTCGAGCACCCGGTTCATGGCGAGGATGGCGTAGACGGGGCTCTCGATCGCGCCGGCCACGTCGGCCGTGACGTAGGTCACCGGCCGCAGGTTCTTGTGGTAGAGGCTGTAGGGCTCGACCGTCTGCGCCACGCGCGTCAGCTCGCCGATCGCGACGGCGCCGCCGAGGCGGATCGACCGCACGGCCTCGGTGCTCGACCGGACGTCGCGCGGCAGGCGCAGCACGATCGGCACGTCCTCGCGCGCCTGCTCGTCGTGAAGCAGCCCGGCGACCTCGCCGGCGCCGGCCATCCGGACGACCGCCGCCACCGCCGCCGGCGGCAGGCCGGCCTCGGCGGCCTTCTCCTGGTCGACTTCGAGGACGTCCTTCGGCTGCTCGCGCTCGACGTACCACTCGGTGTCGACCACGCCCGGCGTGTGTTCGAACGTCCGCTTGACCTCGGCGGCGAGCGCCACGCGCCGGTCGGCGTCGGGGCCGTACACCTCAGCCACGAGCGTCTGCAGCACGGGGGGGCCCGGCGGCACCTCGGCGACCTGGATGCGGGCCATGTACTTCCTGGCCACCGGCAGGAGCATCTCTCGCACCTGCTTGGCCACGGCATGACTCTGCTCGGACCGGTCTTCCTTGGGCACCAGATTGACCTGGAGGTCGGCCTGGTAGGGCATCTGCCGCATGAAGTAGTGGCGGACGAGGCCGTTGAAGTTGTACGGCGACGACGTGCCGACGTAGCTCTGCACGTTGACGACCGACGGCTGCTTCAGCGCTTCGCGCGCCAGTTCGCCGGCCACTCGCGCGGTCTGCTCGAGTGGGGTGCCCTCCGGCATGTTGATGATGACCTGGAACTCGGCCTTGTTGTCGAACGGGAGCATCTTGAGGCCCACCAGGCCCAGCGGCACCAGGGCGACCGACGCCAGCAGGAGCACGGCGACGCCGGCGAGGAACGCCACGCGGACGCTCCGCCGCTCGACCAGTCGCGCCATCACCCGCCGGTAGAGCGCCGTGAACCGGTCCTCTCCGCCGCGGGCGTGGGCCGCCGAGCCCTTCATGAGCCAGGCCGCGGTCCACGGAGTCACGACGAAGGCGATGGCGAGCGAGAACATCATCGCCGCCGTGGCCCCGACCGGGATCGGCCGCATGTAG
>PMKG01000472.1:578-1646 GCA_003157675.1 Acidobacteriota bacterium | reverse complement strand
CCGATCGAGAAGATCAGCGCGAACAGCGTGATCCGGTTGAGCGTGTAGCCGTAGATGTAGAACACGAACAGCGTGAGCGCGAGCGTGACCGGCACGGCGACCAGCACGACGGCCGCCTCGCGCCGGCCGAGCGTCAGCCAGATCAGGATCGAGACCGAGAAGACGGCGATGAACATGTGCCAGAGCAGCTCGTTCGACTTGCGCTCGGCCGTCTCGCCGTAGTTGCGCGTGACGGTGGCCTGCAGGTCCGAGGGCAGGAGGGTGCCGCGGAGCCTGGCCATCGCCGCGTCCACGCGACGCGTGATCTCGATCGCGTTGGTGCCCTTCCGCTTCGAGATCGCGAGCGTCACCGCCGGGTAGGACCGGCCGTCACGCCCCTCGAAGGTCACGTAGCTGGTCGGTTCGGCGTCGCCGTCCCGGACCGTCGCCACGTCGGAGACGAAGACCGGCACGTTCTGGTGCGCGCCGACCACCACCTGCCTGACCGCCTCGGTGCTCGTCAGCCACGATCCCGACTGCAGGAGGCGGCTCTGGTTGCCGCTGACGATGTCGGTCGACGGCGGCTTCATGTTGGCGCCCTGGAGGGCCCGGGCGACGACGGTCGGGTCGAGGCCGTAGGAGGCGAGCCGCGCCGGATCGATCTCCACGCCGACCTGCCGCGAGCGCCCGCCGATGATCTCGACGCCCGAGACGTCCGGCACTTCCTTGAGCGCGTCGCGGAGCTGCCCGGCGACCAGCCGCAGCTGGTAGTCGCTGTAGCGCGGGCTCCAGAGCGTCAGCGCCATGATCGGCACGTCGTCGATCGAGCGCGGCTTGACCAGGGGCATCGAGGCGCCCGGCGGGATGATGTCGAAGTGCGAGGCCAGCTTCTGGTTGAGGCGGACCAGCGCGGGCTCTTCCTGCTCGCCCACGCGGAACCGGACGATCACCATCGACATCCCCGGGCTCGACGTCGAGTAGATGTACTCGACACCGGGAATCTCCCAGAGCAGGTTCTCCATCGGACGGGTGACGCGCTGTTCCACCTCCGCCGGCGACGCGCCCGGCATCTGCACGAACACGTCGATC
>PMKG01000472.1:0-573 GCA_003157675.1 Acidobacteriota bacterium | reverse complement strand
GCCGGCCGAACGGGCCGCCGCCCGGACCGGGGTCCCGTCCACCAGCGAGACGGGAGGCTCCACGACGACCGACTCACCGGCCTCGAGGCCTGCCGTCACGCTGACGCGACCGTCGACCGGGGCGCCCACCTGCACGAGGCGCAGGCGCGCGCGGTTGTCCGACCCGACCACGAACAACGACGTCAGCTGGCCGCGGCGGATGATGGCCGAAGCCGGCACGACGATCGCCTGCCGGATGCTCCCGGCGAACCTGGCGCGCCCGTACATCCCGGATCGGATCTCGGCGTGCTGCGGGAGGTCGATCTTGACGAGGAACGCGTGGGAGCCAGGATCGAGCGAGCGCTCGACCTCGGCAATCGTCGCCGGCTGGCCGGACGCGCCCGCGATGTCGCCGCCGAGCGAGTCGATGACCACCGCCACCGGTTTGGACCGGTCCAGGACGGCGACGCGCGACTCGTCGAGCCTGACCTCGAGCCTGAAGGCCCGGGTGTCCTCGACGACCATCAGCGGAGCCCCTGGCGTCGCCATGTTGCCGACCTCCACCTTCTTCTCGGTGACGACGCCGTCGAACGG
>PMKG01000194.1 GCA_003157675.1 Acidobacteriota bacterium | reverse complement strand
CTGCCGCCGCCCCACAGCACCACCGCGCTCTTCCCGCCCGACCGCTTCGCCGCCAGCACGAACGCGGTCGTCTCGTTGACGTCGATCGACGCGTTGACGCGCAGCTTGTTCCCGCGCAGTTCCACGCCGGCCACGTTCATGCCGATCGTCGAATCGCCCGGCGACGAGGTGTAGCACGGCACGCCGGCGCGATACGCCGCCGCGAGCACCGACACGTTCTTCAGGCCGGCCTTGCGCTCCCACTCCGCGGCGTACTTGCCGAGCAGGTGGTGCAGCTCGGCCGTGCCCATCTCCCTCTGGAACTCGGGCTGGACGAGGATGTTGCGCAGCGTCTCGTCGGTGGCCATCAGGCAGTCGCTGTAGCCCATCAGCACGTCGTAGACGCGGACGATGTCGTTGTTGCGGAGGTCGGTGTCGTCCATCTTGAAGCTGCCCATGCGGATGGGGTAGTTCAAGGCGAAGTGCAGGTCGTGATAGAGGATCGCGCCGGTGGCGACGATCCAGTCGACGAAGCCGGCCCTGATGAGCGGCACGATCGACGAGCAGCCGAGGCCGGCGGGCGTGAGCGCGCCGGACAGGCTCATGCCGATCGTGACGTCGGGCTCGAGCATCTTCTCCGCGAACAGCTGGCAGCCTTCGCGCAGCCGGCCCGAGTTGTAGGCGAGGAAGGCGTCGTCCACGATGTCGGCGAGTTTCTCTTTGCCCGTCAGGTTCTTCGGCAGGACGCGCTTGCCCGCCATGTACTCGTCCCGGTTCGGGCACTTCTTCTGCTTGAGCCACTCCGGCATTTCCGTGAGGTCTTCCCGGTACCGGCGGTGAGAGGGGTGCGACGTCGTGTGCTTCTTGGCCATGGGATCGGTCGGCTCCAGGCGTGTGAGGTGAACGAGATATTATATCCGGCTCAAGGCTCAGGGCTCATGGCCAAGCCGGCCAATCACTTCACCGTCATTCCCAGCAGCGCCATCAACTTCGCCACCTTCGCCGCGCGTTTGGCCTGCTTCGCGTCGGCCGCCAGCGTCGAGTGGTAGGCCGCGATCGGCGCCGCGCGCTTCTCGGCGATCGCCTGTCTGACGACCTTGAGCAATTCCTCGTCGCCCTCGACGAGCGACACGTAGCGCAGCATCGCTTCCCGGGTGGTCAGCCGCGCCTCACCAAGAACGGCGCTTTGCGGCGCGGCGTTCGGCGCGAGCGATCGGCACCGCATCGCGTAGCCGAACGCGAACGCCTCCTGGAGTCGGAAGGACCACCGGACGCGCGATTCCGTCTCGAGCGTCCCGTTGGCGTCGACGATAGTGCCGGGCAGCGTGAGGCTGACGTCGAAGCGGCGCTCCCCGTCGAACGGGGTGATGCCGAACATCCGCTGGTAGAGGATCGCGGATCGCTTGTCGAGCGCGTCCATGCCCCCGTAGCGCGCGGCGGCCTCCTTCTCCAGGCCCGCCTGGAACCTGGCGCCGCCCTCCTTGTCGAACGAGACGAGCGCCTTGTCGCCGACGGTCATGACGGCGACGGTCACGAGATCGACCATGGTCGCGTCAAGCGGGCGACCGTCGCGGCGCACGATCAGGGTTCGGGCTTGCCCGGAGATCACTTCCTGCGCCCTCGTGTCGACGCTGTCATCTGCCGCCATCCAAGGCACGCCGTGCCGCTCGGCCACTCGGAGGGTGAGCGCCCTCATCGCGGAGTCGCTCCACGCGTTCGGGTCGTTGGCCGCCCGCGCCTCGAGCCCGGAGTCCGACAGGGTGGCGAAGAAGGCCTCGGTGGTCGTCCCGGTCCACGCCACGAACGGCTCGTAGACGTAGTCCGTCCCGAGCCCTTCGCGGAGCGCGGCCCTGAGCAGGGCCACGTTGACCTGCGAAAGTTCCGCACGGGCCTCGGCCATCTGTTCCGGGTTGACGATGTCGTTGAGCGTCTCGGTCCAGGCGCGTTCGGTGATCAGCCCCAGGTCCCGCGTCGTGTAGGCCCGCGCGAGCCGACTGGCCGTGACGCCGTCCCTCGCCATCTCGACGTAGTGGTCGGGCACGTCGGCGACCGACGCGAAGTGGCCCCGCGCGGCGAAGTACGTGGTTTCGCCCTCCTTCTGGGGAGCCGGCAGCCCGGCGATCGCGCCGTCCCAATAGTCACCGGGCTCGGCGGCGACGAGGCGGCTGTCGAGCCACAATTGTGGGCGCTTGGCCGCTTCCGGCGTCAGCGCGACGTCCTGGACGGTCGCGCGGTCCACCGAGCCGTCGTCGTGGACGACCGTGTGCACGAACTGGGCGTGGTGGCAACTGGAAGGGCTGGCCGCCGTCGCCGCCAGGAGGCCCGCGAGAAGGAAGGCGTGTTGCTTCATACCAGGGATGGACGGAACCGCGGGAAAAGGTTACCGGCGGGTTAAGATACGCCCCAATGGAGGATGGCATGTCCAGGCCCCGCCTGTTCGTTCTCTTCGTGTTCGTGGCCGTGTCGGCGGCGCTCGTGGTCGCCCAGGCCCAGCAGCACCCGCTCACGCTCGACGACATCGCGAAGTTCCAGGAGGTTCGCGACCCGCAGTGCTCGCCCGACGGGAAGTCGATCGCCTTCACGGTCTCCGCCGTCGACGTGAAGGAGGACAAGAGCGCGTCGCACGTCTGGACGGTCGGCGCCGACGGGCAGGGCGAGCGCCAGCTCACCTGGAGCCAGGACAGCGAGTCATCGCCCCGCTGGAGCCCGGACGGCCGGTATCTCTCGTTCACCTCGTCGCGCCCCGGCCCGGCCAAGGGCAGCCAGGTGTGGCTGCTCGACCGGAATGGCGGCGAGGCGACGCAGTTGACCGACGTCAAGGGCCGGCTCCAGGGGTACGAATGGGCGCCCGACGGCAAACGCATCGCGCTCGTCGTCGGCGACCCCGATCCGGAGGCGGACACGCCGGCCGGCGCGGCGGCAGGCGCGCGGCCGAAGGCGCCGAAGCCGATTGTCATCGACCGCTACAAGTTCAAGCAGGACGGCCAGGGCTACCTGCTCTCGGGCCGCCATACCTACATTTGCCTGTTCGACCTGGCGACAAGGAAGCTCGACCGGCTCACCAGGGGAACCTTCGACGAGGCGTCGCCGACGTGGTCGCCCGACGGCACGCGCATCGCGTTTGTCAGCAATCACGGCGACGATCCGGACCGCGAGCCCGCCGGCCAGATCTTCGTGGCCGAGGCGAAGCCGGGAAGCGTCGAAAAGGCGATCACGCCGGTCGCGAGCCGCGTGACGCGGTCGCGCGCCGAGTGGAGCCGCGACGGGAAGCAGATTGCGCTGCTCGAAGGTGACGAGAGGAAGTACGGCGCCTACGGCATGGAGCACCTGGCCGTCGTCGCGTCCGACGGCAGCGCGCCGCCGGTCCGCGTGAAGGCGGTCGAGGACCTGGACCGCAGCGTGGGCACACCGCGCTTCAGCGAAGACGGTCAGTCGATCACCTTCCTCGTCACCGACGACCGGTCGGTCTATCCCGCCCGCGTGAAGCTCGCCGGCGGCCCGGTGGAGCGGCTGCTGGCACCGCCCGTCGTGGTCTCGGGCTGGACGACGGCCGGCGTCTGCTCGGCGGTCGTGTCGGGCGGCGACACCAGGTACAACGAGGTCTACGCGTTCGGCGACGGATCGCTTCGCCAGCTGACCCGCCGCAATGACGATCTGTTCGCCGCGCTCGCCCTGGGCGCCGCCGAGGAGGTGAACTTCAAGAGCAAGGATGGCACGGAGGTGCACGGCCTGCTGACCACCCCGGCCGGCTACGCGGCCGGCACGAAGGTGCCGCTGCTGCTGCGCATCCACGGCGGCCCGAACGGCCAGGACCAGCACGGCTTCAGCACCGAGCGCCAGTGGTTCGCGGCGCACGGGTACGCGGTGCTCGCGGTCAACTATCGCGGCAGCTCGGGGCGCGGCCAGAAGTACTCGCGCGCCATCTTTGCCGACTGGGGACACTACGAAGTGGAGGACCTGCTGGCCGGCGTGGACCACGTCATCAAGATGGGCGTGGCGGATCCCGATCGGCTCGGCGTGGGCGGCTGGAGCTACGGCGCGATCCTGACCGACTACCTGATCGCCAGCGACACGCGCTTCAAGGCCGCGACCAGCGGCGCCGGCACGGCGTTCACCGTCGCCTTCTACGGCACCGATCAATACATCATCCAGTACGACTACGAGATCGGCCCGCCGTGGAACCCGAAGTCGTGGGAGACCTATCAGAAGATCTCGTACCCGTTCTTGCACGCCGACCGGATCAAGACGCCCACGCTGTTCCTCGGCGGCGATCGGGATTTCAACGTGCCGGTGCAGGGCAGCCAGCAGATGTACCAGGCGCTGCGCAGCCTCGGCATCGAAACCCAGCTCGTCATCTATCCGAACGAGACGCACGGCATCAGCCGGCCGAGCTACGTGCGCGACCGGTACGAACGGTACTTGACGTGGTACGACAGACACGTCAAGTAGTCGGAACTGAGGATTGAGGAGTCGAGACTGAGGATTGAGAAGTCGGACCTGACGCAGAGTAGTCCGACTTCTCACCCCGGCCTCCGACTACTCAGCGAAGAATCCGACTACTCTGCCCGTCCTCCGACTACACCGGCGGCTCACTTGGGCTTGAGCGCAGTGAGCCGCCTGATAAGTGCGGGGTCGTTCGGCAGCTGACCGGCCGCGGGCAGGCGCGGGATGAGTTCGGCCCACCAGGGCTCCTTCGCCAGCACCTTCTTCAGGATCGGGATCGCCTGCGCCTCGCGTCCCACCGAGACGAGCGTGATCGCCTGCCAGAAAGGCAGCTCCTGGATCTCGGGTGCGAGCGCGGCGGCCGCCGCGTACTCCTTCAACGCCTCGTCCACCTTTTTCTGGCTCACCAGTTCGTCCCCGTGGTTGGCGTGCGTGTAGGCGCGCTGCAGCCGCACCAGCCGCCGCAGCTCCTTGAGCGGTTCAGGGTTGTCCTCGACGCGCAGATCGAAGATCCGATCGGCGCCCGCCCACGGTCGCCCGGTCGACTTCGGGCCGACGACCAGGATGGCTGCCGCCTGGCGCCCCCGCAAGTCCCCGCCGGCGGCCTGCGCCGCGTCGAGCGCGGCCAGCAGGCGTTCGGCCAAGTCACCCGCGGTCCGCTCGAACGCCTGCGCCATGGCGGGCCAGACCAAGGCGTTCGCCATGATGTTGGCCTGCGCTGAGTACTGCGTGCCCACCTGGTGCCCGGCCTCCGCGATGCACAGCTTCCCGGTGAACGCCGACACCCGGCCCTGGGCGTCGAGCATCGCGAGCTGCCGCACCTCGCGCTCGGTATCGGCGGCGAGCAACTGTTTCAGCGCGTCGGGAGCGGCGACCCCGCGCCGCATCAGATCGAGCCCCTTCGGGCCGTAGCCGGGGTCGATAATCGACTGCGTCGCCACGACGCCCACGCCGGCCTCGCCCCAGGTCACCACCGACCCGACCGAGAACCAGTGCGACTGCACGGCGACGCCCATCTCGCCGGTCTTCGGATCGCGGGCGACGATCGAAAAGGTGTGCACGACCGGACCGGCCGCGGCGCTCACCGCGAGCAGCAGGCCACCGACCACGCTCAGTCCCAGGCGCAGAGATCGCATGGCACCTCCTTGTCGCGTAAGAGTCTACACGTTCGCGGCCCGCGGCTTGCGCCTTGCGGCGTGCGGCCGCAGCGCACGTGACAGCGTGATACCGCCGTCAGTCGCGAGCCGAAAGCCGGCGATTGTGCCTGAGCCCTGAGCCTTGAGCCCTGAGCCTTTCCCTGTGCTACTCTCTCCGCTCAACCCCGCGCGGGCTCGATTTCGGCCACAAGCTCGACCGTCTTTCCACGGAGGATCCTGTGTCGCGAGTTCACCGCATCATGACCGCGGTTGTCACAGTCGCACTCGCCTTCGCGCTTGCTTCTGTCGCCTCGGCGCAGAAGCCGCCGACGATGGCGCAGTTCCTGAGCCCCGGCTACCCGTCGTCGCTCGTCTCGGCAAAGAAGGCGGACCGCCTGGTCTGGGTCGTGCTCGACGCCGGCAAGCGGAACGTCTACACGGCCGTCGGACCGGAGTTCCACCCCGTTCGCCTCACGTCGTTCCTCGAGGACAACGGTGTGGACACGGAGGAGCCGTCCGTTTCCGACGACGGGTCGGTCATCGTCTTCGTCCGCGGCCACACGTTGAACCGCGAGGGCTGGGGCGCCAATCCGACGGCCAATCCTGACGGTCCCGAGCGTGCCGTGTGGGCGGTGCGCGCCGCTGGAGGCCCGGCCTGGAGGCTCGGAGAGGTCACCACGCCCGTGCTCTCGCCCGACGGGCGCATGGTCGCCTTCGCGAAGGACGGCCTGATCTACGCCTATGCCGTCGCGCCCGGCGCGCTGCCGGCGGCGATCGCGAAAGGCGAGAAGCCGCTCATCAGGGAGGCGGGCAACAACTCGGGCCCGAAGTGGTCGCCCGACGGCAGCAAGCTCGCGTTCGTCAGCGACCGCGGCGATCATAGCTTCATCGGCGTCTACGACGTGCGCAAGCGCACCGTCATCTACCTCTCGCCGAGCGTGGACCGCGACGCCAGCCCGACGTGGTCCGGCGACGGCAAGCGCATCGCGTTCATCCGACGTCCCGGCCTGCCGTTCGGCCAGCAGGCGCAGGCCGGCACCGGCGGCATCGGCAATCCTCCGGGTCCGGCCTCCTCCGCACAGGCTGGCGCGCGCGGCCAGGGCCAGCGCGGTGGCGGGGCGCCTTCGCCCGAGGCTCCGGCGACCCAGGCGCGCGGGGGCGGCCAGCGCGGCGGCGAGCGTGGAGCCCCGTCAGGCGCGCCCCTGGCGAACGTCCCCGGTCTCTACTCGTCCCAGCTTCCCGGCGGCTACCGGATGGCGTTCTGGGTGGCCGACCCGGCGACCGGCGACGCGCACGAGTTCTGGCATCCCGCGCTGGACGACATGACGCTTGGCGGCGTGAACGCGATCGCGTGGGCCGGCGACGTCGTGCTGTTCACGGCAGAACCCGGCGAGTGGCTTCGCTTTTACGCGGTGAAGGTGGACGGCGGCGGCGCGCCGCTTCCGATTACGCCGGACGACGGGTTCATCGAGAGCGCGACGTTCACGTCACTCTCTTCTGACGGCCGGACGATGTTCTACTGCAGCAATCTCGGGGACATCGAGCGGCGCCATGTCTGGAAGGTCGCCACCTCGGGCGGCGAGCCGGTGCAGCTGACCACGGGCGAGGGGATCGAGACCTATCCGGTGCCGCTCGCCTCGGGCCGACAGGTGGCGCTGCTCGCCGCCGACGCCAGGCGCCCGCAGTCGGTCGGCCTCGTCGCCTCGGCGGGCGGCGCGCCGAGGATCGTCTACCCGACGCTCGCCAAGGACTTCCCGCTCGGCTGGCACGTCGTCCCCCAGCTCGTGCTGACCAAGGCCGCCGACGGCCTCGAGATCCACAATCAGCTGTTCCTGCCGAAGGATCTGAAGCCGGGCGAGCGGCGGCCCGTCGTGGTGTGCCAGCACGGGCTGGAAGGGCGGCCGCAGGACATCGTCAGCGGCGACCACCCGGCCTATCACGACTTCGCGGCGAAGCTGGCCGAACAGGGCTTTGTGACCTTCGCGCCGCAGAACCTCTACATCTTCCAGGACCGCTTCCGCAGCTTACAGCGCAAGGCGAACCCGATCAAGAAGACGCTCTATTCGATCATCGTGCCGCAGCACCAGCAGATCGTCGATTGGCTCGGCACGCTGCCGTTTGTCGACGCCAAGCGGATCGGCTTCTATGGGCTCTCCTACGGCGGCAAGACGGCCATGCGCGTGCCGGCGCTGGTGGAGGGCTACTGCCTGTCGATCTGCTCGGCCGACTTCAACGAATGGGTCTGGAAGAACGCCTCGACCCGGAGCCCTTACAGTTACGCCTTCTCGGGCGAGTACGAGATCTTCGAGTTCGACCTGGGGAGCACGTTCAACTACGCCGAGATGGCGGCCCTGATCGCCCCGCGGCCGTTCATGGTCGAGCGCGGACATTTTGACGGCTGCGCCCCCGACCAGGCCGTGGCCTACGAGTTTGCCAAGGTGCGGTTCCTCTACCAGGCCAAGCTGGGAATCGGCGATCGCTGCGAGCTGGAATGGTTCAACGGGCCGCACATGATCCACGGCGAAGGAACGTACGACTTTCTGCACAAGCACCTGAACTGGCCCAGGCCGGTGGGCGGGCCATGAGAGAAGAGGTCGTTGGGGTGGCAGTTGCACTG
>PMKG01000023.1 GCA_003157675.1 Acidobacteriota bacterium | reverse complement strand
CGAGAAACAGCGCCAACTGGGCTTCGCGATTGCGGAAGCGGAGAAGGCGGCGGCCGAGCGCGCGGTGGCGGAGATCGCCGGCGGAGCGGCGTTCGCCGACGTGGTCGCGCGGGCGATGGCCGCGAAGACGGCCAGGACGGATGGAGACGACCAGTATCACCCCAGGAGCGCCTATCTCCCCGAGATCCTGGCGGCGATGGCTCCGCTGCAGGTGGGGCAGGTCAGCCCGGTCATCCAGATCCCCGCGGGGTTCGTCGTGCTGCGCGTGGCGGACATGCGCTATCCGCAGAACGCGGAGGCGCTTGCAGAAGCGCGGAAGCAGGTTCTGACCCAGCAACAGGAGGTCGTGCTCAAGGCCCACGAGCAGGTCCTCAGACGGCAGTACGCCACGATCCACAAGGCCGTCCTCGATGGCCTCAACTACGAGGCCCAGAAGCCGGGCCTCGAGGCCCTGCTGAAGGACAAGCGCGCGATCGCCGATCTCAGGGGCGGGGCGCCGGTGACCGTCGGTGACCTGACCGATTACCTGCGGATGCAGTTCTACCACGGCTCCGACCAGGGCCGGCAGTTCAAGCGCATGGACGAGATGAAGGGGACCGCGTTCGACGCGATGGTCGCGCGGAGGCTGGTCAACGCCGAGGCGCTGCGGCTCCGGATCGACAAGACGAGCGAGTACGGCGACCGGGTGAGGGGGTTCAGGGAATCCCTGATCTTCGACAGCTTCGTCCAGAAGGTGATCGTCCCGCCGAACAAGATGACCGAGCCGGAAGTGCGCAAGTACTACGACGGGCATCTCAAGGACTACTCCTCGCCCGAGATGATGAAACTCCGAGGCCTGGCCTTCACCAGGCGGAGCGCGGCCGAGGACGCGATGCGCAAGCTGAGAGAAGGGGCGGACTACAACTGGCTGGCGTCGAACGCCGAGGAGGGCCGGGCGCCGAAGAACACGCCCGGCCTGCTGACGTTCGACGAGCGGCCCGTGACGACCACCAGCATGCCGGAGGGTGTGCGCAAGGCGCTCGCGGGAGCCAGGGCGGGGGACTCGAGGTTGTACGCCAGCCCGGAGGGACCGTTCTACGTGCTGTCCGTCCAGGCCGTGATCGCGCCGAGCCCGCAGCCCTACGACCAGGTGCGGGAGACGATCGCGCAGAAGCTGTACGGCGAGAAGCTCAAGAAGGCCGTTGAAACTTACGCGGCCAAGCTGCGAACCCACACGAAGGTGGAGACGTATCTGACGAGGGCCCGGTGATGCCGACAAGAGGGAGACCCGCGATCAGGACGCTGGCGTGGGCCACGTTCATCGTCGTGTGCCTGAGCTTTGAGACCTCCCACGGCCAGCAGGCGCCGAAGCGGACGTTCGGCGGAGGCGGCCAGGGCATGGGGCAGGGTCTCGGCGGCCGCGACTGCCTGGGCTGCCACAAGGCGTTCGCGACCAAGTACCTGGGCATGAAGAACGTCCACGCCGTGGTGCGTGAGAACAAGTGCGACAGTTGTCACGTCCGTCACGGGCTGGTTCCGACCCTCGCCATGAAGAGGGAAGGCAACGACCTCTGTCTCACGTGCCACCCGAAAGACAAGCTCGGGCTGAACAAGGCCCACGTCCACACGGCCGTCAACAGCGGTAACTGCACCCTCTGTCACGACCCGCACGCCTCACCGTTCGCCCACCTCCTCAAGGCCGACCCCGCGGAGTTGTGCTACCAGTGCCACGACAAGGCGAACTACCAGAAGCAGGACGTCCACAAGGTCCTGCAGGCAAACGGCTGCCCCGCCTGCCATACCACGCACGCCGCCGACCAGCCCAACCTGCTGGTGAAGGAGGAGAAGGCCCTGTGCCTCGGCTGCCACGCGGCGACGGCGCCGGAGTTCACCAAGGCGCATGACGGTTACCCCGTCGACCGGGTGTCGTGCAGCACGTGCCACGACCCGCACAGCTCGGTGCAGCCCCGGCTGCTCAAGACCAGCGTGCACGCTCCCGTGCAGAGCGCCCAGTGCGAGACCTGCCATGCGGCCGCCACGTCGCCCAAGCCGTTCGAGGTGCTTCAGAAGGGGGGCGAACTGTGCACCGCCTGCCACGATGCCGCCTCCATCAAGGGCACCGGGAAGGTGAAGCACGTGCCGTTCAAGGACGGCCAGTGCCTCCTGTGCCACGACCCGCACGCCTCGGACAACCAGCGGCTGCTCAAGGGCCGTGGCGAGGACCTCTGCCTCATCTGCCACAAGGAAATGGCCGCGCCGGTCGAATTCAAGCACGCGCCCATCGCCACCGAGCGGAGCTGCGTCTCGTGCCACGCGTCGCACTCGTCCGACAACGAGAAACTGCTCTCGGCGCCGGCCGACAAGCTGTGCGCGTCGTGCCACGCGAAGGTCAGCGAGGCGGCGCAGAAGTCGAAGACGCCGCATCCGCCCGCGGGCGGGGGCGAGTGCACGGCCTGCCACAATCCACACGGGTCGAGCGTCTTGGGGATGCTGAAGGACCGGACCGATCGGGTGTGTTACAGCTGCCACACCGATGCCGAGGGGCGTTTCACCAAGACCTACACGCACCCGCCGGTCCGCGAGGGCGAGTGCGGGTCCTGTCACCAGCCGCATGGCTCCGATGCGAAAGGGTTGCTGAAGGTCGCGGCGCCGAAGCTCTGCGAGGCGTGTCACGCCGACTTCATGAAGCCGGTCGCCAGCGGCACCAGGCACCAGCCCTTCGCGGAGGGGATGTGCCTCACCTGCCACGACCCGCACGCCAGCAACATGCAGGGCATGGCGGCCGACAAGCCGGGGACGCTGTGCGCGTCGTGCCATCCCGACATCGGCGAGGGAATGAAGGCGGCCAAGTCGACGCACGCGCCGGCCGCGGGCGGCGACTGCATCGCGTGCCACAGCCCGCACCAGACGCCTCTCCCGCGCCTGTTGCTGGCGAAGAGCCCTGATCTCTGTCTCGGCTGCCACAAGTCGATCAAGTCGGCGATGGACGAGGGGAAGGTCCACCCGCCGGCCGCCAAGGACTGCCTCGGCTGCCACAAGCCGCACTCGTCGGGCGAGCCGACGTTGATGGTCAAGCCCATCCGGACGCTGTGCGCGGACTGTCACGACGTCAAGGCCGCCGCTTTTGGCGACGCGCACCTGCACATCGACCCCGCGGTGATGCACTGCGAGCGCTGCCACGATCCCCACGCGTCGAAGCAGCCGCACTTCTTCAAGAGCACGCTGCACCCGCCGTTCGAGGCGAAGACGTGCGAGGACTGCCACCTTGCGTCGCCAGCCAGGATCAAGTGAGGGAACGACCATGCGTTCGCGTCTGACGATTGCCTGCGTCTCGGTGGTTGTTCTCCTGGGGGTGTACGCGTCGACCGCGCGCAGTCAGCAGAACCCGTACCGCCTGAAGGAGACCGACCAGACGAAGCTCTGCCTCGCCTGTCACTCCGACTTCGAGGCGACGCTCAAGAAGAAGTTCGTCCACACCGCGGTGCGGACCGGCGAGTGCTCGGGATGCCACGATCCCCATACCTCGTCGCACGGCAAGCTGCTGTCGGCGGGCACGCGCCAGATCTGCGTGACCTGTCACGAGGGGATCGTCCCGGCGAACGCGAAGAGCGCCCACAAGGTCGTCGCCGACGGCGAGTGCACGAAGTGCCACGACCCGCACGCGTCCGACAACCCCGCGAACCTGCTGACCTCTGGCAACGTCCTCTGCGTCGGCTGCCACAAGGACCTGGGCGCGGCCGTCGCCGCCGCCAAGTTCAAGCACGTCCCGGTCGGACAGGGCTGCGTGACGTGCCACGACCCGCACGGCTCCGACCAGGCGGTGCGGCTCCTCAAGAAGTCGGTGCCGGCGCTGTGCCTGGGCTGCCACAAGCCCGACAGCCCCTCGTTCGTCGCGCGCCACATGCGATACCCGGTGGCGAAGGCGGACTGCACGACCTGCCACGATCCGCACGGCTCGAACCAGCCGGCGCTGCTGCTCAACAACGTGCACCCGCCGCTCGCCAGCCGCCAGTGCGACCGGTGCCACGAAGGGCCCGATTCGGCCACGCCGTTCGCCACCAGGAAGCCCGGCTACGAGCTGTGCCAGGACTGCCACGGCGAGATGGTGAAGACGACCCTGGCGAAGGCGCGCCTGCACTGGCCGATCGCGGACAAGAAGGGGTGCGTGAATTGCCACAGCCCCCACGCGTCGAGGCAGGAAAAGCTCCTGAAGGCGGCTGTGCCGGCGCTCTGCGGATCGTGTCACGCGGACACGATGGCGCGGGCCGCGGCCGTGCCGGTGAAGCACCAGCCGGTGGTTGACGGCACGTGCACGGCCTGCCATTCGCCGCACAGCTCGGACAGCGTGCACCTGTTCACCGATCCGTCGGTCAACACGCTCTGCACGACCTGCCACGACTACGCGGCGCACTCGGCGCATCCGATTGGCGACAAGGCGGTCGACCAGCGGAACAAGAACCTCCGCGTCGACTGCCTGAGCTGCCACAAGGGTCACGGCACGGAGTTCAAGTGGATGTTGCTCGCCGCGACCAACGTCGAGCTGTGCACCCGGTGCCACAAGCAGTTCGCGAGGTGATTCGATGAAGACGGTCTCATGTGCCTGCCTGGTCCTGGCGGCCCTCCTCGTGGGATACCTGCCGCTCACGGCCGCGGGGACCGCGAGGCTCAGCCACCTGGTCTCGGTGTACGCCGATGACAAGCAGGTCGGGCTCCACCTGCCCGAGGGCGTGGCCTGCGGCGCCGGCGGCGTGGTCGTCATCGGGGACACGGGGAACGATCGCCTGGTCCGCTTCACCTATCGCGACAAGACCGTGGGCTCGGCCAGCGAGATCAAGATTCCCCAGCTCACGGCGCCGTCGCGCGTGCAGCTCACGTCGAAGGGGGAGATCTACGCCCTCGACAGCCGGCAACGGCGCATCGTCCATCTCGATCCGAACGGGCAGTTCAAGGCCGCGCTCGCCTTCGACGGCGTGCCGGCCCCTGCGACGATCGTGCCGAAGACCTTCGCGATCGACTCGGCGGACAACGTGTATGTGCTCGACGAGTTCTCCGCGCGCGTGCTGGTCGTCGACGCCCAGGGGCGCTTCCAGCGGTCGCTCCCGCTTCCGAACGACATCGGCTTCGCGACCGACCTGGCCACAGACTTCGAGGGGAACGTTCTCCTCCTGGATTCGGTCAAGCGGCGGATCTTCACGGCGGCGAAGGATGCGAAGGCGTTCACGCAACTCGGAGGCGACCTGACGGCGGCGGTGGCGACCATGCCGACCTCCATTACGGCCAGCAAGGGGATCCTCTTCGTGGCCGAGGGCGGCGGGAGCACGATCGACGCGTTCGGGCGGGACGGCAAGTTCCTGTCCCGGCTGCTGACGATGGGGTGGACCGAGGGGCTGCTCAACCATCCGTCGCAGCTGTGCGTCAGCGACAAGGACGAGGTCTTCATCGCCGACCGCGACAACAGCCGCGTGCAGGTGTTCCAGCTGACGCGGTGAGGGACGTTGTAGGGCGGGACTCCACGCCTGCCTTAGGCAACCCTAAAGGGTCGCCC
>PMKG01000376.1 GCA_003157675.1 Acidobacteriota bacterium | reverse complement strand
CTTGTCCGCCGAAGCCCGGAGGGCGAAGGCGGAAGGGACGAGGGACGAGCCAGGCATCTTGCGACCTGGCGGTCCCTGAGGCGACGAAACGGCACGGCCGCAAGGCGTGAGGCGTAAGCGGTCGTACACTGGACTCGGGAGTCCGGGAGGGGACCGCATGAAGGTGGCGATCATCGGCGCGGGCAACGTCGGAGCGACGCTGGCCTACACGCTCCTGGTGCGGGACATCGTCACCCGCGTCAGCCTGATCGACGTCAGCCGCGAGAAGGCCGTCGGCGAGGTGCTCGATCTGGCGCACGGCGCGTCCTACCTCGAGAACCCCGAGATTCGGGCCGAGGGCTACGAAGGCGTGGCTGATGCCGACGTCATCGTCCTCGCGGCCGGCCGTGGACGGAAGCCGGGGGAGTCCAGGCTCGACCTCGCGCGCGGCAACGCCGCGATCACCGAGGAGATCCTGGCCGACATGGCCCCGCACTACCGCGGCGCCGTCGTCATCGTCGTCGCCAACCCGGTGGACGTGCTCACTTACGTGACCGTCCGGCGGCTCTCCGCGCCACCCTCGAAAATCATCGGTTCGGGGACCTCCCTCGATTCGTCGCGCTTCCGCTACCTGCTCGGCCAGGAGTTCGGCATCGACCCCCGGAGCATCCACGCGGACGTCATCGGTGAGCACGGCGACTCGTCGGTGCTGGCGTGGAGCATGGCGAGCCTCGGCCAGATCCCGGTGACCCGCTACGCACCGCCCGGCGGCGTCCCACTGGACGCCGCGGCGCGAGAGCGCATCCACCAGTCCGTCGTGATGGCCGGCAAGGAAGTCATCCAGCGGAAGGGGGCCACCTTCTATGCCGTGGCCCTGTCGGTGGCGCGCATCGTCGAGGCCGTGCTCCACGATGAGAAGAGCGTGCTCACCGTCTCGACCTACGTCGAAGGGTTTGGTGAGATCGCCGATGTCTGCCTGAGCCTGCCAGCGGTCGTCGGGCGGGACGGCGTGCGCGAGGTGCTGCCAATCGTGCTGGACGACGAGGAGCGCCGGCAGCTCGCTGCGAGCGCGGCGGGGCTGCGCGAGATCATCGCCCAGCTCGGCTACTCCGACCGTGCGTAGGCCGATCCCTTCGGTGCGTAGGGCGACCCTTTAGGGTTGCCTCGCGTTGGGCAGGCCTGAAGGCCCTGCACACGGTCCTGCCCGCTCGTGTGTAGGCCGGCCCTTTAGGGCTGGCGCATCCGGTGAACGGGTCGGCGGCTTCGTCGGTTCGCGCGAACCGAGCCTTCGGGGCCGGCGGCCTGATACAATCCCGCCCGTGCAAATCCCGGTGCGTGCCGCCGTTCTCGGGGCCTGGCTCTCCCTCGTGGCTGGTTCGCCGGCCTTCGCCCAGGCCGATCACGCGAACCGCGATTCGTGGCCGCACACCCTCACGCGTGCGAGCCTGAGCGCCGCGGGCGGGTTCCTCCGCGGGCCCGTTGACGACATGCCGCTCGGCGTGCAGTTTCGGGGCGACGTCGACCTCGTCGACTTCGACAGGGTACGCGTGCCCTTCGAGTTCTCGTTCGACGTCGCGTTCAACGACCGATACAACCCCCGCCACGCCGATTACGGCTTCACGTTCGCGCCGACAACCCGGGTCCGCCGCGCCGACCTCTCCGTGGTGTACCACCACACGTCGCGGCACCTGCACGACCAGGAGCGCCCCGGACCGATCTCGTGGGACGGATTCGGCATCCGCGCGGCGACCGCCGCGCAGTCGGGACGATGGCGATGGGAGGGGCGTGCCGAGAGCCTGGTCTACCCCGAGGGCCGCCGTCGCTACGTCGACTATCGCTGGGACGCGAAGACCGAAAATCGCGTGATCGACCGCGTGTCTCCCCGCTGGGCCTATTACGCGGATGGCACCCTGCGCGAGGTCTGGTGCGATCCGTCGGTGGCGGGACGCGCCGGCGCCACCGCCGCGCGCGTCGAAGCCGGCCTCGTCCTGGGCTACCGCGGAGGCGTCGGTGAAGCGTTCATCGGGTGGGATCGGCAGATCGATCCCCTCCCGACGGATCACCGCGTCGTCAACTTCTTCGTCTTCGGTGGGCGCTTCACCGTGTCTCGCTGACCCGCACCGAGAAGTCCATGCGGCTCGCCGTGCTGACCTCGCGCGTCATCCCCCACGTCGAAGCCGACGTCGAGCAGATGGTGCGCACGGCGGAGGCGCTCGCCGGTCGCGGCGCGTTCGACCTTCGTGTGCTGTACTCGGCGCCGCGCGAGGTGGATGGGGCCGCGACGGCCGGCGCGATCGAGCGTGCCTACGGCGTGCGGCTCGCGGCGCGTCACTTGCACCCGGTGGCGCCGTGGATCGACGCCCCGGCCGCCTTTCGCGCCGCGACGAGCCAGCGCGCGGCCGGCCCGCAATGGGTGGCCGATGCGGCGCTGGCGCGTCCCATCGCCAGGGCGCTCGGCGGGCTGGCGCCAGACATCGTGCTCTCGCGCCGCTGGCCGCTCGCGGCGATCGCCTCCCGTCTCGGAATCCCCACGATCTACGAGACGCACTCGCCCGCTCATGCGGCGGCCCTGTGCCGGGTCGGCAGGACGATGGGCTGGCGCGGTGTGGTGGCCCATTCCGACTGCGTCCGGGACGGCTACGTCGAGGCGGGATGGCCGGCCGAATCCATCCGCGTGATCCGAAACGGCTACGACCCGTGCGCCATCGCTTCGTCCGGCACGAAGGCGGAGGCGCGCGCCCGTCTCGGCCTGCCGGCTGCCATTCGGCTCGCCTGCTATGCGGGGCGCCTGAATGCGAAGAAGCAACCCGAGGTGCTGATTCGAGCCGCGGCCGCAATGCCCGAGGTCACGGTGGTCCTCGTCGGCGTGGTCGGTGAGGGAGAGCGCACGGCCCTCGCCGAGTACGCGGCGTCGCTTGGAGCCCACAACGTGCGAGTCGAGCGCCGTGTCGAACCCTCGGCCGCCATGGACTACCTGGTCGCCGCCGATGTCTTGCTGCTGACGCCGGCGTCAGGGCCGCTCGCGTCGGGAAGGACGGTGCTGCCCCTGAAGACGTACCAATATCTCGGCGCCGGACGACCGATCATCGCACCCGCCACCCCCGATCTCTGCGAGGTGCTGGAGCACGGCCGGAATGCCTGGCTCGTCCCCCCGGACGACCCCGTGGCGGCGGCAGAGGCCGTTCGCCGGGTGCTCGCCGACCCCGGGCTGTCCGAACGCCTGATCGCTGGCGCTCTGGCCACCGCTCCCGCGTTCACGTGGGCGGCCAGGGCGGACGCGCTGGAGACGTTCATTCGCGAGCGGTGCGCTCGCGCGGCGTGAGGAAGGCGCCCCGGAGCGCCCCATAGAGATCCTCCACGAGCCTCCGATCGCACACCCACAAGATCCCTGCGTACGCGAGAAGAGCGGGCGGCGCAAATGCCGCCAGCCGCCACCGCCCCATCCCCTGTGCCGGCAGCAGCCAGAGCGACGCCGTCCAGAGGATCGCCGTCAGGCCGAGCGCCGAGACCACTGGTGCGAGGCCTCCGAGGAAGTCGCGGAACCGCATGCCGATCACGCGGCAGGCCAGCACGTGCGGGATGGCCCAGCCGAAGATGCCGATCGATGCCCAGGCCGTGATGAAGCCCGTCAGCCCCCAGTGCAGGCCGACGAGGAAGTACACCAGCATCAGCGGAATGTTGATCGCCGACCAGAGGAGCTGAAGGCCGGGACGTCCCTGCGCCAGGAACACCGCGCCCACCGAGTGATTGGTGCAGGTCCTCACCGTGATGAACGCCATCATCGGTACCAGGACGACCGCGGCGCTCCAGCGCGGACCGTAAATCATCGGGACCAGCGCGGTGGACGCGGCGCCGACCAGCACGACGAGCGGGCCGAGCAGGGCCAGTTCGTTCCGGACCGCCGCAAGGTAGTAGGCCCTCGTTCGCGGCAGATCGTGCTGCAGGCTCGACAAGGCCGGCAGCAGCACGCGGTCCGAGACCTGCATCAGTTGCAGGAACGGCGTCCGCGCCAGGCCGCGCACGGCCCCATAGAGGCCGAGCGTGGCGCTGCCCAGCACCCCGCCGACGAGGAACCGCTCGAACTGACCCGCGAAATCGCCGACCAATCGCGCGCCGGCGTTCGGCATGCTGAATCGAAGCAGGCCGGCAAGTTCGCCTCTCTCGAATCGCCACGACGGCCACCAGCGGGCGCCGATCCACGTTCCGATCAGCGTCGTCCCCGAGTGGGCCAGCAGCGCCGCGACGATGGCGGCCGCCCCGAGGCCGCGTCGGGCCAGGACAATGGCCACGACGCCGCTCGCGATCGTCGCCGTCACGCCTACCGCCGTCAGCACGCCGAAGGCCATGCGCCGCGCCAGAAGGCTTTGAGGCACGACGGTCAGGCCGGCCATCAGCATGCAGGGGGAGAGCGCGCGGAGAAGCGGCACCACTCGCGGATCGAAGCGCGCTTCAGCAGCCAGTAGCGTGGCTCCCGCCCATAGGGCCAGCGCGACGGCCGCGCCGGTCGCGGCGTTGGTGGCGAACACAATCGCCAGGAACTCGCGGCTGGCGCCAGGGCGCTGGATCACGGCCGCGCCCGACCCGGCTTCGACAAACGGCGAGGCGACGTAATAAATGGCGAACACCAGCTCGGCCAGGCCCACGTCGCGAGCGGTCCCGAATCGGGCGAGGACGGCCGGCATGGCAGCGTAGAGCAGGCCTCGCGCGAGCTCGAACAAGGCGACCCAGGCAACCGCCCGCACGGTCTTGGCCGTCAGTGCCGCAGACGAGGGCCGCACGTCGGCGGTCACGCGGCACCCGGCCGCTGGACGAGATCGGCGAACGCCGCCAGGAACGCCGCGCGACCGTGGTGGCGGGCGACCCAGGCTCGACCCTCGGCGCCGAGGCGCCGTCTGAGCGCGTGATCGGCGAGCAGTCGGGCGAGCGCGTCGCTCAGGACGTCGATCTTGTCGAGCCCGGTGCCGCCCGACTGTCCGACCGAGCATCCGAACCGGGGGACCAGCCCTCCCGCGTCGACCATCGCAACGAGGGGTGTCTCGCTCGCCAGCGCTTCGAGGAAGCTCACCGCCAGCGCTTCGTGGACGGACGTGTTCACGAGCACCCAGGCGGCGGAGAGAGCCTGCCGCTTCGCGGCGTCACCTGCATGGCCGAGCATCACGACATTCGGCGGCAGATCGGCGGGACGCCACGATCCCGGCCCGGAGAAATGACTCCGGCCGAGCATGAGGAACGTGGTCCCGGGGAACCTCGAGGCGAGCGCCGTGAACACCCACGGGCGCTTGATCGGGTCGAGACGGCCGAGAAACGCGACCGTGGGCCGCTGGCTCTTGGCGATCGCGCCGGCGCCCACCTCGACCGGGTTCGGGAGCGTCCTCACACCTTCGGCGCGCAGGCCGTAAGCCGATTCGATCTTCGGCACGAGGAACGGATCGGTCACGGTCAGGTGGACAGGACGCCCGGCACGCCTGCGTCGTTCCACCTCCACTCCAAGGCCGTCACAGCGCACCTCGCCGAGGCCCCCCGGCACCTCGTCGTCACCGGGAACCCGGACCGACCGCACGAGGCGGTTATCATCGGGCGTTCTCGGATCGCGGATCCAGACGATGAGCGGCGCATCCGGAAGCGCGCGCAACACCCGTCGGTACGAAGGCCGGAAGTCGATCGCCACGAGCGCGCCCACCGACGCCTGGCGCAGCCGGCGCCGGTCGGACCAGGCGTTCCACGTGCGGGGGATGAACTCCGCCCCGTGCATCCGGCCGTCCCGATCCGTCCAACCGCGCACCGCCTCGCCGGCGATGACGATCGGTCTGACGCCCAGCTCGGGATCGTCCGCGAACAGGCGCGCGAGGTTGGCCGCGGCCCACCCGAAGCCTCCCATCCGCCCCGAGCCCGGATCGAAGAACTCGTTGGCGAGGATGCCGAGAGTCAGCCTGCCTCGCGCAGTCATGCCGGCACCGCCGCGACCGCGCGCAGCGCGTCGGACAACTCGCGCCCTTCTCGTGCCGGGGTCCGCTGGCGTGCGCAGGCCATGCAGGCGCGGGCCCAGTCGCGGCGCTCGTCCTGGCTGGCCGCGAGGCGGACGATCGCCGCCGACATCGCCGTGACGGCTCGCTCGCCGACGAGGAAGCCGCTCGTGGCCGCATCGGGCGGCAGCATCTCAGGGATCCCCGCATGGGAGGTCGCGACGATCGGAAGCCCGAGCGTCGCCGCCTCGAGCAGCGCGATCGGGGTGCCCTCGGTGTCTCCGTTCGAGGCGGTCCGGCTGCCCTGCAGGAAGATCGAAGACGCGTTCAAGAGCCGCAGGATGTCGAGCCGGGTCGCACGCAAGACGAAATCGACGCGGTCCCCGATGCCCAGGCTCCCGGCGAGGCGACGAAGACGACGTCGTTCAGGGCCGTCGCCGACCACCACGTACCGCCACCGGTCCC
The DNA here is from genome assembly GCA_003157675.1 of Acidobacteriota bacterium. Lineage (GTDB taxonomy): Bacteria > Acidobacteriota > Vicinamibacteria > Vicinamibacterales > Fen-181 > FEN-299. The sequence goes on along the minus strand of PMKG01000376.1, from coordinate 3,003 downwards.
CGATGATGCGGGAGGCCTCGGCAAACGCGGCCAGGGCATCATCGACGCCCTTCTTCTCCACGAGACGCGAGATCGTGACGACGAGCGGCTGCTCGAGCGGCGGTGAGGTGGGAACAGCGGCGAACGTCTCGTGGGCGGCGAGGGGCACGACGCGGACGCGGTCGGGGCGCGCCCCCGAGTCGATGAGACGGCCCCTGAGGAACTCGCTGTTGGTGAGCAGGCCGGCACCGGAGGCGAAGAGGTGATCGTAGAATCGCGGGTTGCGCCGCTGCCACTTCGTGATGTCGCTGCCGTGGAAGAAGGCGGCGAATGGCCGGCCGGCGAGCAGGGCCACGGGCAGCCAGTCCACGGCGACGTAGCCGAAGTGGGCGAGCAGGCAGTCGGCGCCCGCGACCGCGTCGAGCCTGGCGCGGTACGGCGCGTCCCAGACCGACGCGAAGCGCGTCGACGTCACGCGCCTGGCGCGCGCCACGTCCGCCCGCCACCGTCCTGGATGGCGCATCAGATCGACGGCTCGCGCGGACCAGTGACCGACGGGCGCCGCATCCAGGTCCGGCGACTGATCTTCGGGGCCTCTCGCGCAGCGGCGGGCCACTAGTCGAACCTCGTGCCCATCGCGCTGCAGGGCACTCGCCGAATCGGCGACGAACGTCTCGGTGACCACCGGGTACTGGCGCGTGGCCAGACAGATCCGCATACGGGCGTGGTATTCTCTCACATTCGTCATGCTCGCCCTGCTCGTTCTCGCGCTCGGTGCGGGGGCTGTACTCCCGCCGGAACAGCCTCCGGAGATCCCGCGAGAGCAGGAGCAACGGCTCGCGCGGTACTTCGCGCCGACGCTCGTCTTCCATCCCGACGAGATCTTCCTGCCGACATCGCCGGGCCCGGCCACTGTGGCGCCGACACCAGGGTCGCCCGGTGAGACGCTGGCGCCATCGATCGACGCGGCCATCAGTCGATACGAGCATCTCTCGCGCGTCGCGAAGGTCGCGCGGGCGATGGTCTTCTACCGGGTGACCGTGCTGGACGCGAGTCGCCGCCGCGTCGTGATCGAGTACTTCTTCTATTACCTGGGCAATCCGTATCGGTCGAACAGCGGCGTCATTCCCATCCACCTCAATCTCTGGCATCCGCGCGACCTCGAGGAGGCGTCGATCGCCGTCGAGTTCCCAGCCGGTTCCGACCCGCGGGTCTCGCCGCCGGAGCAGGGGAGGGTGGTGGCCGTCTATCCGAGCGCGCACGGCGCCGCGATGCCGGACAACGTGAAGCACGTGGCTCGCGGTGCCGCTCTCGACCTGCCGGTGCGCCTGATCGTCGAACTCGGCTCGCACGCCATGGCGGCGGACGTCGATGGCGATGGCCTCTTCACGCCGGGCACCGACGCCGACGGCCTGCGCAAGTTCACCTGGGGGATTCGCGATCACGGTGCCCCGTGGGCCTGGTATCGACGTGGGTACGCCGACGCGCGCGGCGACGACGCCATCGTGCTCGGCGCGGCGGACTACCGCCTGGAACCGGTGGACCAACTGGAACGCGGCCTCGCCGTCGAGCGGTCGGCCTGGCCGCGCGGGGGCGCCAGCCGTCCGAGCTGGGCCGTGCGCTGGTTCGGCGAACTGGACGAGGGGACGCTCGACACCGTGCCTCCCCCCGACCGGCACCCCGAGTTCTCGCACGGCGAGCGCGCGGCGGCCGGCCGCGAGCGGGGATTCACGGTGGGCGCCTCGAACCTCCTCGCCCCGATGAGCTTCTTAGTCGGCGGCCGCTGGCTCGTCCCGACACCGTCCCTCCTTCCGGATCTGATGGTGGACGCCGAGGCGATTGTCACCACCGACGGCCGCCGGTACTCGGTCGTCGACGCGCTGGCCACCTACCGGCTCGATTTCGCGACACGGATCTTCGTCGGTGGCGGGCCGCTGATTCGCTGGTGGTCGTTCAGCCGCCAGGAGGTGGAGTGGGACTGGGTGGCCGGCGTCGAATTCCACCTCGGTCGGCTCCGCGTCCGCCAGGGCGCCCGCCGGATGGGCGTCCTGAACGGGACCGCCTTCGAGGCGCGCGTCAGCTATGCTTTCTGATCGACCGGGCGCGCGCGCAGGTCGCGAAGGACGAGCGCCGCGACGTAGATGCCGATTGGCGCCGACAGGAGAGCGGCGATGATGACCGGCACGAAGACGTAGTGCAGACCGCCGGCGAGCGCGAAGGCCAGGAGATACCAGCCGGCGGCCGCGCGCTTGAAGGCGAACGAGCACGTTCTGAGCAGCGCGCGAACCGGCCCCACGGCTTCCTCCAGCATCTTCTCCCGGTACAGATCATCCGACTTGGTCTGGCGCCGGACGGCCTGCTGCGACACGACGAAAGTCGTCGCGGACCAGATCGCGACCGACGCGATGGCCCCCAGCGTCAACTCCCACGCGAACCATCCCGGCTGCGCCGCGTCGACGGCCGCGCCGAGCCCCACCACCAACGCCAGGTAGAAGACCGCCCCTTCCACGGCGTCGAGATGCTCGCCGAGGCGTGAGGTCTCGAACCGTGCCCGCGCGAGTTCCCCGTCCACGCCGTCGAAGATGCACGTGAACAGAAAGAGCCCCGCGCCCGCGACGCCGAAGCCCCACGTGCCCTGCCCCATCAGCCCCGCGGCCAGCAGGCAGAGCACGCCGTTCAGCGTCGTGGCCCCATTCGGCGAGAGGCGCGTCCCCACCAGCACCCGCGAGATGCGCAGCGACAGTCGCCGGTTCCACCGGCTGTAGACCCCGTCGTCACGCTTCATCGTGGCGAGCAGCAGTGCCCAGGTCGCGCCGCGTGCGTCGCGGGCGTCGCGCACGCGGAACCACGAGTAGCGGCCGGCGGCGAGGCGAAGCACGCCCGTGCCCGCGGCGCCTGTCACCGACACGCCGATGGGCCATCGCTCGCCACCGGTCTCGTCTGCCGGTCGCAGTTCTCGGGCGTCGGGCGTGCCGACCCGGAACGGGGACTTCGAGGCCGCATCCGGATTCTCCTCGAAGCGGT
>PMKG01000231.1 GCA_003157675.1 Acidobacteriota bacterium | reverse complement strand
CGTACTTCGCAAGATCGCAAGATCGCAAGATGATGAGATGCCCGGTGTGGGCCTCACCTCCAGAACATCAGCCTCTGGATCCACTCGATGCGGGTGAGGTCGTTGTAGATCACCGTCACCATCAGCAGCATCAGCGCCGCGAAGCCGGCGAGCAGCATCCCTTCCTTGACCCTGGTGCTGAAGTCGCGCTGCGCCAGCCCCTCGAGCGCCATGATGAAGATGTGGCCGCCGTCGAGGATGGGGATCGGCAGCAGGTTGAGGATCCCGAGGTTGAGGCTGACGAACGCCATGAAGCTGAAGAGCGCGATCCACCCGAGCGCGGCCGACTCGCCCGACAACTGCGCGATCGCCACCGGCCCCATCAGCTGCCTCGGCGAGGTCTCCCTCGTCAGAAGCCCCACCAGCGTCTGGAAGATCTGCCCGCCGAACTCGTAGTTGCGCTGCACGCTCATCTTCGCCGCCGCCCACGGGCCGAGGTGCACCGACTTGAACTCGTCGATCAGGCCGATGCCGACCCAGCCCTTCTTGCCGTGCGCCATCGGCGTCACCGGCAGATCGAGTGGCTCCCCGGCCCGCCGCACACCGAACACCACGGTCCGGCCGGGGTACCTGGCGATGGCCTCGGTCAGCTGCGATCCATACGTGACCGTCTGTCCGTTGAAGCTGATGACGATGTCGCCCGCGCGCAGGCCGGCCTTCTCCGCCGGGTCGCCGGAGGTGACCTGTGTAATGGTGGGATGGACGTCCGGGTACACGCCGATGTCGCCGATTTCGTACTTCGTGCGCGCGTCGGGCGTGATCGACAGCGTGATCGTCTCGCCGCCTCGCGCGATCTCGATCGGGATGTCGTGCTTCGCCCTGGCCCCGACGGCGATCGACAGGTCCTCCCAGGTCGGCACCGTGTGACCGGCCACGCGGACGATCAAATCGCCCGGCCTGATGCCGCTGCGCTCGGCCGGCGACCCCTTCTCGACGGCGCCGACGACCGGCGCGCGGTCGAGGAACGCCGGCACGTGGGCCCCCTGCATCAGCACGATCCACATCAGGAAGACGGCCAGCAGGATGTTCATCACCGGTCCCATGACCAGAACCTGGAACCGCTCCCACTTGGTCTTCGACAGGAACTCGTCGGGCTGCCCCGTGCGCGGATCCTCGGGCGTCTCGCCCGCCATCTTGACGTAGCCGCCGAGCGGCACCGCGCTGATGCAGTACTCCGTCCCTCCCCGGTGGAATCCGACGATCTTCGGCCCGAACCCGAGCGAGAAGGTGATGACGCGCACGCCGATCCGCCGGGCCATCAGGAAGTGGCCGAGCTCGTGGACGAAGATCAGCACGCCCAGCACGAAGACGAACGCAAGGATGGTTAACAGCAAATGGACCCCTCAGCCTTTCAATTGTACCGTGGGCGCGAGCGCCTGGGAATACGCACGGGCCCACGCGTCGAGTGCGCGGACCTCGGGGAGGGTGCTGACCGGAGCGGGCGTGTGCGCGTCCATCGCCTGGGCGATGAGCCAGGGGATCGCCGTGAAGCCCAGCCGCCCCGCGAGGAACTCCTCGACGGCCACCTCGTTGGCCGCGTTGAACACGACCGGCAACCCGCCGCCGGTTTCGAGGGCCCGATACGCGAGGCGCAAACCCGGGAACTTCTCGTGGTCGGGCAGGTGAAAGTCGAGCCTCCCGCAGCGCGCCAGGTCCAGGGGCGGCAGCGGCGACGACCACCGGTCGGGATAGGAGAAGGCGTACTGGATCGGCAGCCTCATGTCGGTGACGCCGAGTTGCGCGAGGATCGACCCGTCGACCATCTCCACCATCGAGTGCACCACCGACTGCGGGTGCACGACGATGTCGATCCGATCGGGCGGGACGTCGAACAGCCACCGCGCCTCGATGACCTCGAGTCCCTTGTTGATGAGCGTCGCCGAATCGATCGTGATCTTCCGTCCCATCCGCCACGTGGGGTGCTTCAGCGCGTCGGGCGGCGCCACCGCCGCCAGCGCCTCGGCCGAGTGCCCGCGAAACGGCCCGCCGGACGCGGTCAGGATGAGGCGCCTGATCTCGTGCGCGGGCCGCCCGTGCACGCACTGATGGACCGCGTTGTGCTCGCTGTCGACCGGCAGGATCTCGACGCCGCGGCGCCGGGCGGCCTCGGTCACGAGGGCGCCGGCCATCACGAGCACTTCCTTGTTCGCCAGCGCGATCATCTTCCCGGCTTCGATCGCGGCGAGCACCGCCTCGAGCGCCGCCGTCCCCGACGACGCGCACAGCACCATGTCGACGTCGGCGCGCGTGGCGAGCGCCACCAGGCCGTCCGACCCGTGGCCGGCGACCTCGGTGACGGCGTCGCTCCCGTGCCGGCGCAGGCGGTCGATCGCGGTCCCCGAGGCCATGGCGACAGCGCGCGGGCGGAACTGTTCCACCTGCTCGGCGAACAGCGCCACGTTGGCGCCGGCGGCCATCGCGACCACCTCCAGCCGGTCCGCGTGCGACTGGACCACCGACAGGGCGCTGCGCCCGATCGACCCGGTCGATCCGAGAATCGCGAGGCGTCTCACGACCGCCACCTCTCCTCGCGCTCGCTCGAGTGGATCATATTCGCTCGCACGCAGACTCAAGGCTCAGGGCTCAGGGCTCACGCTCGGTCTAAGCCCCGTATTTCAACAGGACGTAGAACACGGGCACCGCGAACAGCATCGCGTCGATCCGGTCCAGCACGCCGCCGTGCCCCGGGATGAGCGCGGAGCTGTCCTTGACGCCCGCGCTCCGCTTGAGCAGCGACTCGAACAGGTCGCCCGCGATGCCGAGCCCCACCACGGCCAGGCCGACGAGCAGCGACCAGCCGGTCGTCCGCCCGGGCAGCCACCAGGGGGCGAGCGCGGCCATGGCGAGCGGCGCGAGGACGAACCCGCCGAGCGCCCCCTCGACGGTCTTCTTGGGGCTGATCGCTGGCGACAACTTCGTCCGGCCGAACACCCGGCCGGTGAAGTACTGCGCGGAGTCGCTGACGATGATGGTGGCGAGCACCAGCAGCACGGCTTCCCGCCCGGCCAGCGCGTGGAGCGCGACGAAGGCGCCCAGCGGCAGGCCCAGGTAGATCGCCGGGAACACCGCCCCGGCGACATCGGCGAGCACGCCCGGCCCGGGCGCCCGCGACGCGACGACGATCCCGCCCAGCCCCACCAGCGCGGCCACGAGCGGCAGCTCCAGAGGGAGGCCGAGGCCGACCGCGGCGCACGTGGCCATGGCCGCCGCCGCCGACGCCACCCGCGGCACGCGCGCGCCCAGGGATTCGGCGAGCCGCGCGTACTCGACGAAGGCGAGCAGCAGCACGCCCTCGGCCACCACCAGCAGCAGCCACGGCGGCAGGTACCAGATGCCGCAGAAGAAGACGACGATGAGGACGAGCCCGCTGAGGATGCGAAGCATGTGGTATCGGCTACCTGGCGCCGGAGGTGTGGCGGGCCGGTTCGATCCCGCCGTAGCGGCGGTCGCGCTTCTGATAGGCGACGATCGCCTCCAGCAGGTGGCGGCAGCGGAAATCGGGCCAGAGCGTATCGGTCACCCAGATCTCCGCATAGGCGATCTGCCAGAGCAGGAAGTTGCTGACGCGCATCTCGCCGCTCGTGCGGATGAGCAGGTCCGGATCGGGCTGGCCTGCCGTGTAAAGGCAGCTCGCGAGGCGGTTCTCGTCGAGCTCCGCCGCCGTGACGCCGGACTCGATGAGCTGCCGTGCGGCGTCCACGATCTCGGCGCGGCCGCCGTAGTTCAACGCGATGTTGAACTGCATCCCGGAGTTCCCGGCGGTCCGCTCCGTCGCGCGGGCCAGCTCCCGCCGCACGTCTGCCGCCAGCTCGTCGGGCCGGCCGATCACCTTGAAGCGGATGTCGTTCCTGAGCAGCGTCGCCAGCTCGAGGCGAAGGTAGCGCTTGAGCAGCGTCATCAGCGTCGAGACTTCCGCGCGCGGCCGCTTCCAGTTCTCCATCGAGAACGCGTAGAGGGTGAGCACGGAGATCCCGAGCCGCGCGGAGGTTTCGACGGCGTCGCGCACGGCGTCGATACCGGCCCGGTGCCCCTCGACCCGGGGCAGGTGGCGCTTGGCCGCCCATCGCCCGTTGCCGTCCATGATGATGGCCACGTGCGCGGGAAGCCGGGCGAAGTCGACCTCGCGCGCCAGCGCGGCGTCGGGTGACCCGGGCGGAATCCACTCCAGGATCTGTTCGAGAGGCATACCGGTGCCCAGCGAGGCAAGGCTCGATCTTACAGGGTGCCTCCCGGCGGAGCAAGGGAACGGGACGGGGCCGCGGGCCCCGGCGCGTACTCGACGCCGACGAGGAACAGTCCCGTGGCAGGCGCCGTCGGCCCGGCCAGCGCCCGGTCGCCGGAGACGAGCAGGTCGGCCATCGACGACGGGGTCCGGCGGCCGTGGCCGATCTCCACGAGCGTCCCGACCGCGTTCCGCACCATGTGCCGGAGGAAGCCGTCGCCGCGCATGTCGAACGCTACGAGCCGGCCGCCGGCCGGCCGCGACGGGAGCGTCAGACCTCCGGCAACCTCCATGGCCGGAAGGAGATGGATTCGGGCTTGCGCGATCGTCCTGACCGTGGTCTTCGCCGCGCTGCCGGCCCCTTGCAGGGCCGCGAAGTCGCGTCGCCCCTCGAGATGGCAGGCCGCCGCGGCCATCGCCTCGACGTCGAGGGGACGCGGCACGTGCCAGACGTACCGCCGCTCGAACGGGCTCACGAACCTGTCGTTGAGGACAAGATAGCGATAGGTCTTGGACCGCGCGCTGTATCGGGCGTGGAAATCGTCGGCCGCCGCCTCGACCGACAGCACCTGGACCTCGCCTGGCAGCCTGGCGTTGAGCGCGCGCGCCAGTTCGTCAATCGGGATCGGATGATCGATCAGGACACTCGCAACCTGGCCCAGAGCATGGACTCCCGCGTCGGTGCGGCCGGCGCCCACGATGACGACCGGGCGGCCTTCGATCGCGGCGAGCGCGTCCTCGACCAGCGCCTGGACCGACACGCCGGACGGCTGACGCTGCCAGCCCACCAGGTTGGTTCCGTCGTAGGCGAGGACGATCTTGAGGGAGCGGGACATAGACGCCTTGAGCGGCCGGAATTCTCGCGAATGAGTCAAGTTACGCTTCCGGGGTTCCGCCGCTCGAGGCGTCTAGAGCCCCGCGCCCGCGCGGGACCAGCCAGCAGCGTTCCTGGGTCTAGCGGGGCGCGCGCCCGCCGGTCTGAGGCGCGCCTCGCTAGACCTTACTGGTCGTGCCCCACGGCGACCTGACGGGAACCCGGCTTCTGAATCGGTGCGCCGCTCGCGCAGAGCGGGCAGGCCGCCGGGTCGTACGTCGGCAGTGCCAGGTCGAGCAGCGCGTGCAGGGGGACGTCGAGCGCGGCGGTGCCGCCGCTCCGGTCGACGATCGCGACGGCCGCGACCACCTGCGCCCCTGCCGCTCTCGCCACCTGCATCGTCTCGCGGGTCGATCCGCCGGTCGTGACGACGTCCTCGACGACGAGCACGCGTTCGGCCTCGCTGAGGCTGAAGCCCCGGCGCAGCCGCAGCGCGCCGTCCTCACGCTCCGCGAAGATCGCCCTGACGCCGAGCGCCCGCGCCACCTCGTGGCCGATGATCAGGCCGCCGAGCGCCGGCGAGAGTACGGTGGTCGGCCGGAGATCCCGCACGCGATCCGCCAGCTCGGCGCCCAGCGCGCCCGCGTGCTGCGGGTGCTGGAGCACCAGGGCGCACTGCAGGTAGCCGGAGCTGTGAAGGCCGGACGAGAGCCGGAAATGCCCCTCGAGCAGCGCCGAACACCGCCGGAACAGGTCGAGCAACTCCTCACGCTTCATGATCCACTCCAGCGGCTGCAGACACGCCGGCGGTCGTCGGGTCGGCCGACCGTCTTCCTGAGCCGGGATCGCTGATCGTTGGGCGAGACACCGACGCTTGTCAAGCGCCGGCCGCGGCACCGGCCCGTTGACCCTGGCCCCGGGGACGAGCAGAATTGGCGCTGGATCAGCGCGCCCCGTGAACCGTCGGGCCCTCTTCGTCGTCTATACATAGGACCTGTCCTGGAGCCACTCTCATGCCTGATACAATTCGGCGCCTTTTGTTCGGCTTTTTGCTCGTGGTTGTTCTCGTTCCAGTCGCCGCCTTCGGCCAGGCCGCCCCTGCCCCGGCCGACCAGCAGACCGCCCCCCTCAAACGGCTCTCGGTCGACGACGCCGTGAGGCTCGCCCTCGAGCAGAACCTGACGCTCCAGGTGCAGCGGCTCAACCCGCAGATCCAGGACCTGGCGGTGTCCCAGGTCAGGACGGCGTGGACGCCGACCATCAGCTCGACGGTCTCGAACACGGCCTCGACGAACCCGGTCAGCAGCTTCCTGTCCGGCGTCTCCAATCAGCTGATCAGCAAGAACTTCGGCGTCTCGGTCCAGGAGAGTCAGGCCCTGCCCTGGTACGGGTCCAACTACAGCGTCGGCTGGAACAACACCCGGAACGAGAACAACAGCGTGTTCAGCAGCCCGAACCCGTCGCTCGCCTCGAGTCTCAGCCTCAGCTTCACCCAGCCGCTGCTCCGCAATTTCAAGATCGACGGCAATCGGCAGCAGCTGCTCATCACCAAGAAGAATCGCGAGATGTCCGACGTGCAGCTGCGGCAGACGGTGCTCGCGACGATCCGGAGCGTGAAGAGCGCTTACTGGGACCTGGCCTACGCGGTCGACAACATGAAGGTGCAGCAGCAGTCGCTCGAGATCGCCCGCCAGTCGCTGCACGACAACAGGTCGCGCGTCGCCGTCGGCACGATGGCGCCGATCGACATCGTCGAAGCCGAGGCCGAGGTGGCGCGCAACGAGGAGGCGGTGATCGTCGCCGAGGCGCAGATCACGCGCTCGGAGGACGCCCTGCGGCAGCTCATCTTCGACCCGAAAGTTGCCGACTTCTGGGCAATGAAGTTCGAGCTGACCGACGCACCCACCTTCCGCGCGCAGGACGTGGACGTCGACGCCGCGGTCAGGACCGCGCTCGACAAGCGGACCGACATCATCAACATGCGCAAGACGCTCGAGTCGGCCGACATCACCATCCGCTACTACAAGAACCAGACGCTGCCGGACCTCAACGTCCAGGCCGGCTACGGGCTCTCCGGACAGGGCGGCACGTCGTACACGTTCAACGACTCGTTCCCCCCGGTTCCCACCTCCGTCGTCCAGAACGGCTGGGGGTCGGTGCTGTCGCAGATGCTGAGCAACGATTTCCACAACTGGTCGCTGGCGGTGACGGTGGCGTACCCGCTCGGCCGCAGCAACGCGGAGGCGTCGCTGGCGAAGGCGCGAGTGTCCTACAGCCAGTCCGAGCTTCAGCTGCGGAGCCTGGAGATGTCGGTGGCCACGCAGGTGCGGGAGGCGGCGCGGACGCTGAACACGAACCGCAAGCGCGTGGATGCCACGCGGGTGTCGCGGGAGCTCGCCGAACGCAAGCTGGTGGCCGAGCAGAAGAAATTCGAAGCCGGCATGTCGGATAACTTCCACGTGATCCAGGCGCAACGCGACCTGGCGGCGGCGCGCGACGCGGAACTGCAGTCCGTGCTCGACTACAACCGCTCGCTGGTGGATTTCGAGACCGTCCAGGAGGCGCCGCTCTCGGGCGGCGGCGTGACGATCGGCTCCTAGGGCCAGTAGCGAATGGCGGAGGGGGCGGCCACTCGATCGCCGCCCCGCGCCACTCGCCCCTCGGCAGCCCTAAAGGGCCGCCCTACCCACGGTCCCGTCCCTCGTCCCTGTCGAGCTATACTGCCCCTGTAAGTGTTCTCTCTGCAGATCGACACCGCGCGCACCTGGCGGGGCGGCCAGCAGCAGGTCCTACTGACCGCGCAGGGTCTCGCCGCCCGGGGCCATCGTGTGGTCGTCGTCGTCCGTCCCGACGGCGAGTTGCGCCGCCGGATTCCTTCCGACCTCGAGGTCGTGCCGTTCGCCCCTCGAAACGAAGTGGACCTGCCGGCGGCGTGGCAGCTCTCGCGCGTCATCCGCGATCTGCAGCCCGACGTGGTGCACGCCCACGACTCACACGGCGTCGCCGCGGCCGCCACCGCCCTGTCGATCGGGTCGCCGCCGCGGCGGCCCGCCCTGGTGGCGTCGCGCCGCGTCGATTTCCACCTGAACGCCAATGCCTTCTCGCGCTGGAAGCACAAACAGGTCGGTCGCTACGTGGCGGCCTCCGAGGCGATCCGCGCGATGCTCGTCGAGGACGGGATCGCGCCGGGCCGGATCGTCACCGTGCACGACGGCATCGACGTCGATCGCGTAGCCGCGGTCGCGCCGCTCGACGTGCGGGAGGAATACTGGTTCCCGCCGCACTCGCCGATCGTCGGCCACATCGGCGCGCTCTCGCCGAGCAAGGGGCAGAAGTTCCTCGTCGACGCCGCCGCGATCGTGGTGCGCGAGATGCCCGAGGCGCGGTTCCTGCTGGTCGGCGAGGGCGAGATGCACGACGCGCTCGAGCACCAGATCAAGCACCTGCACCTCGCGCAGCACGTCGTGTTGACCGGCTTCCGCGCCGACGTGCTCCGCGTGCTGAAGGGGCTCGACCTGTTCGTGATGAGCTCGGTCACCGAGGGCCTCGGCACGGCGCTGCTCGACGCGATGGCCGCCGGGCGGCCGATTGTCGCCACCCGCGCGGGCGGGATTCCCGAGGTGGTCGTCCATGGAGAGACCGGCCTGCTGGTCCCGCCGCGCGACGCCCCGGCGCTGGCCGCGGGGATCCTGGAGATGCTGCAAGACCCCGACCGCCGCCGGCGTTTCGCGTCGGCCGGGCTCGCGCGGGTGCGGGACCGGTTCAGCGTCGATCGGATGGTGGAGGAGACGCTCGCCGTGTACGCCGGCCTGGTTGGCACCAGCCCCGCAGAGGACATCGAGAATCCAGCGACGGCCGATTGAGGCCGCACTGGCCGCGCATCCCCACGTGACACAGGGCGAAGTCGTAGCGCACCGGGTCGTCCGGGTCGAGCTGTCGCAGCGCGGAGGTGATCTCCGACGCCATGCGCCAACCCGGGCTGAGCCGACGCGTCAGGCCGAGACACCGCCCGACGCGGATCACGTGCACGTCGAGCGGCACGATGAGCTGCGACCGGGAGACGCCGGACCAGGCGCCGAGGTCCACGCCGTCGGCGCGCACCATCCAGCGCAGGTAGAGGTTGAGGCGCTTGCAGGCGCTGCCGCCTGACGGACGCGGGAAGAAGTAGGACAGGCCGCGGCGGCGCGGGTGCGCGGGGCCGGCGAGCGCGAGCGCGCGACGCGAGAACGACTCGAGCGAAGGCTCGACGTCGACGGATCCGGCGTCGTGACCGCGGAGGAAGAATCCCTCGATCGAGCCGGCCTCCTCCATCATCCGGCGCAGGAGGAGCACGAGCGCCGCGAGGTCCTCGCCTCTCGTCCAGCGGTGGCCAAGCGGGCCGAATGCCCCGCCGTCCCGCCCGGGATCGAACTCGCGGACGAACGCCGACGGCGCCGGGCCCAGCACGGAGAGCAGCCGCCCGATCGACTGCAGGATGCTGGCGACACGCCCGAACGCCAGGCCGGACGCGAAGAACCCGACCACTTCCCTGTCCGCGCCGGCCGGGTACCGCCGCACGAGATTCACCGGGTCGGCGACGGCGTCGGCCTCGTTGTAGCTCGCGTAGAGGTCGTCGAGCGCCGCCTTCAGGCCCGCTCGCGGGCGAGCCGGGGCAGGCCCGTGCGTCATCCCCGTTCACCCGCGGCCCGGAGCGCCGCGAGGCCTGCGATCTCGCCGTTCACGAAGACCGTCCGGCCGCCGACGATCGTCGCCGCGACCGCGCCCCGCAGCGTCCACCCGTCGAACGGCGAGTTGCGCGACAGCGATTTCGACCTGGTGACGTCGATCACGATCGCCGCCGACGGCGCGATGATCGTGACGTCAGCCAGCCGCCCAGGCCTGAGGCTGCCGCCCGGAAGGTTGAGGATGCGGCTCGGGTTGACCGACATCAGCTGGACGAGCCGCCTGAACGTGATGACGCCCCGGTGCACGAGACGATCGAGCGCCAGCGGGACGGCGGTCTCGAGGCCGATGATGCCGAACGGCGCCCGGTCGAACTCCACGGCCTTCTCGTCCTGCTGGTGCGGCGCGTGGTCGGTGGCGATGACGTCGACGGTCCCGGCCCTCAGCCCCTGCAGCACCGCGTCGACGTCGGCCCGCTCGCGCAGCGGCGGGTTCATCTTGAGGTTGGTGTCGTAGCTCGTGGGGCCGGTCAGCCGCTCGTCGGTCAGCGTGAAGTGGTGCGGCGTCACTTCGCACGTCGCCTTGAGGCCGCGCGACTTGGCCGCGTCCATCGCGCGCAACGACTGCCGCGTGCTGAGGTGCGCCAGGTGGACCGGGGTGCCGGTCATCTCGGCGAGCGCGAGGTCGCGCTCGACCATGATCGACTCGGCGGCCGCCGGGATGCCCCGCAGGCCAAGCATCGAGGCGACGAAGCCCTCGTGCGCCACGCCCTCGCCCTTGAGTGTCGGCTCCTCGCAATGGTCGATCACGGGGATGCCGAACATGCCGGCGTACTCGAGCGCCCGCCGCATCAGCAGCGCCGACGCCACCGGCCTGCCGTCGTCGGACACGGCCACGCACCCGGCGCCCTTCAGGTCGGCGATCTCGGAGAGGCTCTCGCCCTTCATGCCCTTCGACACGGCGCCGATCGGGTAGACGCGCACCACGCCGAGGAGCGCCGCCCGCTCGACGATCGACCGGGTGACGGCGGCGCTGTCGTTCACCGGCTGGGTGTTCGGCATGCAGGCGACGGCGGTGAACCCGCCGGCGGCCGCCGCGGCGGTCCCGCTGGCGATCGTCTCCTTGTGCTCCTGCCCCGGGTCCCGGAGGTGGACGTGCATGTCCACGAACCCGGGACACACGATCAGCCCGTCCGGGATCTCGATGACCTCGACCCCGGAATCGACGGCCAGGTCCCGCCCGACCGCCACCACGCGGTCGCCGTCCAGCAGCACGTCGCTCGCGCCGTCGATCCCCTGCGTCGGGTCGACGACATGCCCGCCCTTAAGCAGCCGCTTCATGTTCAGCTCCACCTGCCAGCAGATACAGGATCGCCATGCGCACGGCGACGCCGTTGGCCACCTGGTCGAGGATCACCGACGAGGGGCCGTCGGCGAGCTCGGACGAGATCTCGACGCCGCGATTCATCGGTCCGGGGTGCATCACGAGCACGTCCGGCTTCGCCCGGCGCACCCGCTCCGGCGTCATGCCGAAGACGTTGAAGTACTCGCGCAGCGTCGGGAAGAAGCCGCCGAGCATCCGCTCGAGCTGGATGCGCAGCATCATCACCGCGTCGGCCCCTTCGACGGCCTCGTCGATCGACGACGTCATATGCGCCCCCGTGCGCTCGAAGCCGACGGGCATCAAGGTGGGCGGGCCGCACAGCCACACGTCGGCGCCCATCTTCGTGAGCAGCAGCACGTTCGACCTGAGGACGCGGCTGTGGAGCAGGTCGCCGCAGATCGCCACCTTCAGCCCGGCGATCCGCTGCTTCCGCTCGCGGATCGTGAAGGCGTCGAGCAGCGCCTGCGTCGGGTGCTCGTGCATGCCGTCGCCGGCATTGATGACGCCGGCGCGGCAGATGCGCGACAGGAAGTGGCACGCCCCCGAGGACGAGTGCCGCACGACGAGCAGGTCCGGCGACATCGCCTCGATATTGTGCACCGTGTCGGCCAGCGTCTCGCCCTTGACGACGCTCGAGGTGCTGGCGGCGATATTCAGCGTGTCGGCGCTCAGCCGCTTCTCGGCGATCTCGAAGGAGGTCCGCGTCCGCGTGCTCGCCTCGAAGAAGAGATTGACGACCGTCTTGCCGCGCAGCGCCGGCACCTTCTTGATCGGCCGGGAGGAGATCTCCTTCATCGCGACGGCCGTGTCGAGGATGAGCGAGATTTCCTCCGCCGTGAGCTCCGCGATGCCGACGAGGTCCTTCCTCCGCAGCCGGCTCGTCGGGATCGGCGAGTCGTCCGCCTGCGGCGCGCCCGTTGTCGTGGGTGTGGTCTCCGGACTCATGCCTCGTCCTCCCCGGACGTCTTCTCGATGACCACCTCGTCGCATCCGTCGGTCTCGGCGAGCCGGACGGACACGCTCTCGGCGTGCGAGGTGGGCAGGTTCTTGCCGACGTAGTCGGCCTTGATGGGCAGCTCCCGGTGCCCGCGGTCGACGATGACCACGAGCTGGATCGCCCGCGGCCGGCCGAAATCGATCAGCTCGTCGAGTGCCGCGCGGACGGTGCGGCCGGTGTACAGCACGTCGTCGACCAGCAGGATCACCCGGTCGTCGATCGAGAACGGAATCTCCGTGCTGCGGACCAGCGGCTGCGGCCCGACGGCGTGGTGCATCAGGTCGTCGCGGTACAGCGTGATGTCGAGCGCCCCGACCGGCACGTCCTGGCCGGTGATCTCCTTGAGCTGGGCGGCCAGGCGGACCGCGATCGGGACGCCGCGCGTGCGCACGCCGACGAGCGCCAGGCGGTCGACGCCCCGGTTGCGCTCCACGATCTCGTGCGCGATCCGGGCGAGCGAGCGCGCCATCCGGTCCGCGTCCATTACGACGGGCATACGCACTCCTTGAGGGTGAACACGGGCGACGTGAGGCCGTGACGGGCGGCGGCCGGGCGGGAGGAAGACGAGGTGAACGAGTGATCGGGTTCGTGCATGCGGGATCTTGTCGGCCTCGCCGGACCGGCTTAAAGAACACCCACAGTATAGCACGGGGAGGCGGGCGGATCGGCCGGGCGGCGGCGGGCATCGGCTATACTGCCAGCGATGCCAGTGGATGTGGACGCCGAGGTCCTGTTCTCGACCCGCCTGTCGGACGACTACGCCGTCATCGGCTTCCGGGCCCCGGCCATCGCGGGGGCGATCCGTCCGGGTCAGTTTGTGATGATCCGGACGGCGCGGGGCGACGTGCCCCTCCTGCGCCGGCCGTACTCGGTGTTCGACCGGCTGCGCGACGCGGACGGACGCCCCGTCGGGTTCTCGATCTTCAACAAGCGGGTCGGCACCGGCAGCCGCCTCCTGTCCGAGGCGACGCCGGGCGCCACGTTCTCCTGCCTCGGGCCGCTCGGCCGGCCCTTCACGCTCCCGCGCGCCGGATCGGAGGCGTGGATGGTCGCCGGCGGAACCGGCCTGGCGCCGTTCGCCACGCTCAGCGAAGAACTGGCCGCCGAGGGAGCGCGACGCCGCCTGTTCTACGGCGCGCGCACCGGCGCCGAGCTGTTCTGCGTCGACCGGTTCGAGCCGATCGGCGTCGACATGGTGCTGGCCACCGAAGACGGCACCCGCGGCGAGACCGGGCGCGTGACCGTGCCGCTCGCGCGCGAGCTGGCGGCACGTTCGGGCGCCCCGCCCGTCGCGCTCTATGCGTGCGGACCGGAGGCGATGCTCCAGGCGGTGGCCGCGCTCGCGGCCCGGTACGGACTCACGTGCGAAGTGGCCACCGAGCGTCGGATGGGCTGCGGCATGGGCGGCTGCTACAGCTGCGTCATCGCGGTCAGGACGCCGGCAGGAGGCACGCGGTTCGCCAGGTCGTGCCTCGAAGGTCCGGTCTTTTCGGCCGCCGACATCGTGTGGGACGACGTGGACCGCTGACGGCGGACTTGTCTCGCCGGAGCCCGAAGGGCGAAGGCGGGCGCCGGGGATTGGCAGCCATGGATCTCTCAGTTCGAATCGGCTCGCTGCGGCTCAAGACGCCGATCATGTCGGCGAGCGGGTGCTTCGGCTACGGCGTGGAGTACGCCGACGTCGTGGACCTCTCCACGCTCGGCGCCGTCGTCGTCAAGGGGCTGTTCCTGAAGGAACGGGCGGGCCATCCGCCGCCCCGGATCGTCGAGACGCCGGCCGGCATGCTCAACGCGATCGGCCTGCAGGGGATCGGCGTGCACCGCTTCGTTCGCGAGAAGCTGCCGGAGCTGCGGGCGAAGGGCGCGACGGTCATCGTCAACATTTGCGGGACGACCATCGACGAGTACGTCGAGGTCGCGCGGGTGCTCTCCGAGGCCGAAGGCGTCGCGGCCATCGAACTGAACATCTCCTGCCCGAACATCAAGGAGGGCGGCATCACGTTCGGGTGCCACCTCGGCAACACGCACGACGTCGTGTCCGCCGTGCGCCGGGCCACGCCGCTGCCGCTCATTCCAAAGCTGACGCCGAACGTCACCGACGTCGCGTCGTTCGCGCAGGCGGCCGAGGAGGCCGGCGCCGACGCGGTGTCGCTGGTGAACACGTTCCTCGCCATGGCCATCGACGTCGAGACCCGGCGCCCGCGGCTGTCGAACGGGATGGGCGGGCTGAGCGGCCCGGCGATCCGCCCGATCGCCGTGCGGATGGTCTACGAGTGCGCGCGCCGCGTGCGGATCCCGATCATCGGGATGGGAGGGATCACGTCGGCCGCCGACGTGCTCGAGTTCCTGATCGCCGGCGCCACGGCCGTGCAGGTCGGCACGGCGACGTTCGTCGACCCGTTCATCTTCGGCAAGCTGGAATCGGGACTCCGCGACTACATGAGCCGCCACGCCATCGAGCGCGTGGCCGAGCTGGTCGGCACGCTCGAGATGCCTGGAGGCACGCGTCGATGAAGGAACTGCTGGTGGCCCTCGACGTCGACTCGGCCGAGCGCGCGCTCGCGCTGGCGCGCGACCTCAGGGGAGTGGTCGGCGGCGTGAAGGTCGGCAGCCGGCTGTTCACCTCGGAAGGGCCGTCGGTCGTCCGCCGTCTGGCGGAGGACGGCCATCGCGTCTTCCTCGATCTCAAGTTCCACGACATCCCGAACACCGTGGCGGGCGCGGTCGCCGCGGCCACCCACCTGGGCGCCTGGATGATCAACGTCCATGCGTCGGGCGGTCTCGACATGATGCGCGCCGCGGGGGCGGCGGCCGCCGACGCGGCCGCGGCCGAGGGGCTGCCGAGGCCGCTCGTCATCGCCGTGACCGTGCTGACGAGCCTCGACCAGGCCGCGCTCGAGCGCGTGGGCATCGGCCGGCCGGTGCTGCAGCAGGTCGAGACTCTAGCGGCGCTGGCGGCCGAAGCCGGGCTGGACGGGGTCGTCGCCTCGCCGCAGGAGACGCCGCGGCTGCGCGAGCGGAGGGGCCCCGAGTTCGTGATCGTGACGCCCGGCATTCGCGGGACCATTCCCGCGGGCGGCCGCGCGGACGATCAGGCCCGTACGCTCGGCGCGGCGGAGGCGCTCGCGGCCGGCGCAAGCTATCTCGTGGTGGGGCGACCGATCATCGGCGCCCCGGACCCCCGCCAGGCGGCCGAGGCGATTGGGTCGAGTTGCGCGGCAGGGCGGTAGGACCGGCGATCCGCCGGTCCTCCGCCCGCCGATTCCTCAAGGCGCGCTACTTCGCGGTGATGATGAAGTGGCCGCGCCGGTTCTGTGACCAGCAGCTCTCGTTCTCCTCGGTGCAGAACGGCTGCTCCTTGCCCTTGCTGACCACCTGCAGGCGGTCGGCGCCCACGCCCAGGCTCACGAGGTAACTCTTGACGGCGTTCGCGCGCCGCTCGCCGAGCGCGAGGTTGTACTCGGCGGTCCCGCGCGAATCGCAATGGCCTTCGATGGTGGCCTTCACGCTCGCCCACCGCTTCAGCCAGTCGGAGTCCTTCTGGAGCGCCGCCCGGCCTTCGTCCTTCAACTCGGATTTGTCGTAGTCGAAGAACGTGTCGGTCAGCGGCTTCTCCGCGTTCAACTGGTCGAGCGATTTGGCCGCGAAGATCTGATCCTCGGTCAGCGGCGCGGGTGGTGGCGGTGGTGGAGGCGGTGGCGGTGGTGGAGGCGGTGGCGGCGGCACCGGCGCAGGGGCAGCCACCGGCGGCGGAGGCGGCGGCGGAGCCGTCTGTGGCGGTTTCTTGTGACAGCCAGTCGCACCGAGACCAATGGCGGCGACTGCGGCGGCAGCGACCACGTAACGGACCAAGCGTGTCATGGTGACTCTCCTCGAACACCTTCTCCCGGGCACGGCCAGTATGCGGGCAGGGGCCTCTCAGAAGGAGATCGGCGGGCCGTTGGCCGAGATCGGGCGGCAGAATCCCAGCTTAGCTATTTGATCCGGAGGTGTCAAACGCACGGGAACCTCGCGCGCGCCGCGATTCGGGCCTGCGCGAACCTACGAGACGGCACGAAGCGGCAGCACTTCGTTGAGGCTGCCGGTGCGGTAGCCCTGGAGATCGAGGCTGACGTAGCGGAAGCCGATCGTCTTGAGGTCCTCGACGATCGCGCGCCGCACGTCCTCGACGAGCGCCCGGTGCAGGTCGGCCGCATCGAGCTCGAGCCGGGCGATCTCGCCGTGGTGCCTCACGCGGCAGTGGCGGAACCCCAGCGAGTGGAGCACGTCTTCCGCCTGCTCGATCATCCGTAACTTCTCCACGGTGACCTCGGCGCCATAGGGGATGCGGGAGGACAGGCACGCCGACGCCGGCTGGTCCCAGGTGGGCAGGCCGAGGCGGCGCGACAGCTGG
>PMKG01000070.1 GCA_003157675.1 Acidobacteriota bacterium | reverse complement strand
AGCCACCCCCCGGTGTCCACCACGGCGTAGCGGACGGTGTAGCTGACGTCGTCGAAGTAGCAGTCCGTCACCGCCCCGATGTCGCCATCGAGAGCCCCGATCGTGAACCCGTGGATATCCTCGACGTTCCGGAGCATGACGTCCTCGCCTCGCGGGGGTGACCGTCAGCGCCGAGATCAGCGAATCCCGCCGAGCAAGTACACGACGAGCAGGATGACCAGAACCGTTCCGACGATTCCGAAGCCGCCCCTGCTCCCCCACCTGGAATACCCGTAGTAGCCGCCGCCTCCGCCGAACAACAGCAACAACAGAATGATCAGCAACAGCATCGAAGGTCTCCTTTGTTTGTCCCGACAAGGAGATCATCGGTCAGAACGGGATGCCGGGGCTGTCCCATACCGCACAGGGCCGAAGAAAGTGACACGCCCGGGTTTCCAGGCCGGTCAGCATCCGGCCGCCGGTCGTCGCCCGGAACCAGCGATCGGTCCTCCGCGTGCAGTTGAAGGCGGCCTGGATTCGCGCGCGGGCGTGTGGCCGTCCGGATCAGGCCCTGGGGCCTCCCCAACGGCCCGTCCGCGCATATGGCGCCCGAAGAACTGATGGCGATTGCGGCTGCATTGCTTGGCGTCGTACATCGCGGCGTCGGCGTACGCGATCAGCGCTGCCGCGTCCGGCGCGTCTTCGGGGTGGATCCTGATGCCGGTCGTGACGGTGACGTCCAGCTGGTGGTCCGCGATGTCGTTCGGCCCGCGAAGGCGATCTTTCGCGCGCGCAGACGGCCGCGCTGGCCCGGCGGGACTTGGCCCTGCCCTCGGCACGTGGCGATATCTTCGTCTTCTGGCGAGCACGCCGTCAGAGCCGGCCCGCCAGCAGCAGGATGATGAGTACCAGCAGGACGAGGCCGAGGCCGCCGCTGGGCAGATAGCCCCACTGCCGGCTGTGCGGCCAGGTCGGGAGTGCGCCGATCAACATCAGCACGACGACGACGAGCAGAATGGTGAACATCGCTCAGTCCTTTCGATGGTGGACAGCCCGGTCGTGATCGGCTCAGATGCCGACGCAGTCGCACATCGTCTTCGAGTTTCACTGGAACGCTCGTGGCCCCGCTGTACACTCTTGAACATCGATGCGGAAGAGGTTGTTCGACCTGTGCCATTCGACCGGCGCGAGTTGGCAGAGCGGGCACGACCCTGGGCGCCGGCGCCGTGTGTTCACGCCGCCGGCGAGACGGAAATCCGCGATTCACGCGCGGCGCGCCGCTCCGCGCACGTGAGGCTCAACCGGGCGCACGCCATGCGGTTCAGTTCCATGTTTCGCCGGAACGACAAGCTGCCGAACAGATTGATCAGCGGCTGGCGGCGTTGCCACACGCTCCTCCACACACGGCCGAGGGTGCGCGGCAACGCGTAGAAGCGGCGATCGCAGGCCTGCATCTCGGCGATCGTCTGCTCCACCGACAGGTGCTTGTAACGGGCGACAGGGTAGGTCAGCGTGTAGTACTGCCAGTCCTGGGGAAAGTCGTCGAGGAGAAGCCGCCCCTCCGTGGTCATCTGGTCCCAGAGCCGTGTGCCCGGCAGGGGCGTGAGGAACAGCGCGTTGAGCAGGTCGACGCCGTACTGGCGGGCGGCCTCGGCCGTGCGCACACCGATGCCGGCGGTGTCGACGTCGAGCCCGATGATGAACGACCCCACGACCAGGATGTGGTGCCGCTGGATCCGCGCAACGGATGCCGCGAGATTCCGCCCCCTGAGCAGGTTGAACCGCTTGCCGATCTCGGTCAGCCCCTCCAGCGTCGGTGACTCGAACCCGATGAACACTCCCGCGCATCCCGCCCGTGCCGCCAGCGTCAGCAGTTCCTCGTCGTCGGCGAAGTTGATCGTCGCCTGCGCCACCCATTCCTTGCGGAGATCCGCCGTCACCAGCGCCCGGAACAGGTCCTTGGCGCGGGCGATGTGCTCGGGCCGGGTGCCGACCAGGTTGTCGTCCACCACCAGGACNNGTTGAACGCGGTGACGCTGCAGAACGTGCAGTTCATGGGGCAGCCGCGCGTCGTTTGAATCGCCCCGAAGGCGTAGTCCCCGGTCAGAAGGTCGTGGCGGGCCGGCCGCACCGCGTCCATCCCCGCCAGGCCTCCGTTGTACCGTGGCTTCAGACGCCCGGCAGCGGCGTCCGCCAGCACCTGCGGCCAGACGCCCTCGGCTTCTCCCGTGACGACCGAGTCCACGCGGGCCATCACTTCGTCGACGCACATCGTGGCGTGGATTCCGCCCATCACGACGGGCACGCCCAGGCGCCGAAAGCGAGCCGCAATCTCGTAGGCGCGAGGCGCCTGCGACGTGAACGCCGTGATGCCGACCAGATCCGGACGTGGCGTGTCGTCATCGCGAAGGGCCGCGATGTTCTCGTCGAAGAGGGCGACGTCCCACTCAGGCGGCGTCAGGCCGGCCAGCGCCATCAGGCTCAGGGGTTGCCAGACGCGGCAGCGGTTCCAGCGGCTGTTCTGGCGACCGACGATGCTGACCAGCGGGTTGGACGGATTGATCAGATGAAGTCGCAATGAACCGGCACCTCAGGCGATCGGGACGCGCCCTGCCTCAGCCTCCCCGCCGGGGTCGCGCCCTCGTCCAGAAGCCAACGGGAGACAGCTCAGCCTACGGTCCGGAGCGCGGTGAGATCTGTTCACTCCTGCACAGACCCTTCCTCGCGCCGCACATACAGTCCTGTGAAGGGTCGGGAAAGGACGGACTTCGATGTCTCCCTCTACGGGCGGAGCGCGTCGCCAGGACGCGGCCCCGCGGCCCGATTGGTATTCGGCGCTCGCACCGTTCGCGCAACCCGACACGAGAAAGGCGACGTGGCAACTCGTCGACACGCTCGTGCCATACGCGGTCGTGTGGGCCGCGATGGCGTACCTGGCGCCGCAACACCCCTGGCTGTTGCTCGTCTTGTCGGTGCCGGCGGCCGGCCTGCTCGTGCGTGTGTTCATCATCTTCCACGACTGCTGTCACGGCTCGTTTCTCCCGTCGCCACGGGCCAACCGACTCGTGGGGTACTTCACGGGGCTGTTCACCCTGATGCCGTTCGACCTGTGGCGAAGGGATCACCTGCAGCATCACGCGACGGTCGGCGATCTGGATCGGCGCGGGACCGGGGACGTGTGGACGCTGACGCTCCGCGAGTACCTGGACGCCTCCCGTCCGAAGCGGCTGTTCTATCGCATCTTCCGGAATCCGTTCGTCATGTTCCTCATCGGCCCCGTGGTCGTGTTCGTCTTCAAGAACCGGTTCAGCCCTCGAGGCGCGACCGCCCGCGAGCGCTTCAGCGTGCATTTCACGAACCTGGGGATTGTCGCGTTGACGGTCGCGGCCAGCCTCACGATCGGCCTCCGGGCCTTCGTCCTTGTCCAGGCCGTCGTCGGGACCCTCGCGGGTGCGGCGGGCATCTGGTTGTTCTACGTGCAGCACCAGTTCGAGGACGTCTACTGGAGCCGGCACGAGGCGTGGGACCCATGGCAGGCGGCGATGGCCGGCAGTTCGTACTACAAGCTGCCGAGAGCGTTGCAGTGGATCACCGGTAGCATCGGCCTGCACCACATTCACCATGTCCAGGCGCGCGTACCGAACTACGCGCTGCAGCACTGCCAGGATGGCATCCCGGCCTTCCAGACCGTGCCGCCGCTGACGATCCGACGGAGCCTCCATTCACTGCGGCTGCGCCTGTGGGACGAGCGGCGCCAGCGGATGGTGACCTGCGCGAACCTGCGTCGCGCCCGCATGGCCGAGCACGAGGACGGCGAGATCGGGCACCGCCAGCGGGCGAACGTTTCAAGGCGATGAGGGGAGCGGCGCGCCCGATCGGACGCCCGCGACCGGGGTGCGAGGACCACACCGTGACCAGTCCAACCCGCGTCAGCAACCCGGCCTGGAGCCTTCTTCCCACCGACATCGAGGGACTCGATGCCTTGGCGGAACTGGCTCTCGACATGCGTTGGTCGTGGAATCATGCCGCCGACGAAGTGTGGCGG